>NZ_JBYNDP010000150.1:0-8332 GCF_059783535.1 Tateyamaria sp.
GACGACGTCCTGTGCGGGCGCGAGATCAGAAAGGGTGATACATGCATCATCCCGATTTACGCCGTTCATCGCTCAAAGCTTTTGTGGGACGACCCGGATGCGTTCCGCCCCGACCGGTTCGCAGACCGCAAATCAGTGGACCGCTATGCATACCTGCCCTTTGGGGATGGTCCCCGCATCTGCATTGGCGCTTCGTTCGCATTGCAAGAAGCCGTCATTATCCTTGCCACTCTGCTCAGCCGGTTCCGATTTGCACCCGTGCCCGGAAAGGATCCTGATCCGGTGATGATCCTAACCCTGCGCCCCGATGGCGGCGTATGGCTGACCGCCGAGCCAGCCTAGTCACAAATACCCTGAAGATCGGTCCATTGCTGTTCCGTGAGTATCGGCAACCAGTCACCATCTTTGGGTGCTGCATCCCGTGCTTTTCCAATGCGATCGGACAGGGTCGGGTGGGACAGAAAATGCGAGATGACACCGTCATTGTCCCCGTGCTTGGCCCGTAGACGTTCGAACATGTCGCCGAGAGCAGCTGGAGACACGCGGGCATCCCCAAGCACCTTGTGGGCAAAGGTATCCGCCGCCTCCTCGGCAGCTTGGGAGTAGTTTGCGTCAATCAAGCGTTCGGTCAGGAACAGCACAACAGCGCCACCCGCGAAGTCACCAATAAGCAGGCCCAGAACACCGATGCTGCCCGCTGATCGCAGAGCATGACGCGTAGGATCACGGCTGACCACGTGGCCGAGTTCATGGGCAAAGACCGCCGCCACTTCCTCGGGCGTTTCGGCGGCATCGATGAGACCGCGGAAGAACACAACGTATCCACCCGGCAAGGCAAAGGCGTTGATCATCGAGTGGTTCAAAACAAAAACGGATATTTCGCCGTTGTCCGGTATCGACGGGGCAAAGGTGGCCGCCATTTCGTTGAGCGCCGCGCGTCCTGCCGGGTTTTCGCAAACTCGAAGCGGACCCAGTGCGTCACGGCCCAGCGCACCACGGATCTGTTCAAACGTCGCCTCGCCCAGCGCACGCTCTGCACGGGGCGGAATGAAATTGGCCAGTTGATCAGCCATCAGCGGGATCAGGATACCGATCTGCAAGGCAACCGCACCCACCGCCCCCGCCGCCCACATGGCAAGGCGTCCGCGCCCCTTGGGCGGAGCACGCCGGTTCAGGTGCGGCAGTCTTGGCAGCGTTCCGGCGTCCGGAACATAAAGCCGCGCAACCGGATCGGAGGTCAGCCGCAAAACCGCATCAATCCCGCTGGGCAGATCCGATACTGTTCGAATATCAGACGCAGGCCATGTCACGTCGTCGGCATCCTGGCGTGATAGAATGATATGCGCGCCGTCGTCACTAGAAGTAACGTAGACCGGAACCGGGTTGGGCGTGTCGCCATCGAAATAAGAAGCGCGGGTCATATCGCGGCCCCCAAATCAAGCGCCTCGGCAAAGCCTTCGGCTTCGGCAAATTCATCGCGGGCGACCTGACTGATTGTTTGCAAGCCGTAATGTTCGGGCAGCGCAGTGGTCGTTGCCATGTGCCGCATCAGCGGGAACGTCACGAAGGTGTTGTAAACAACGGACCAGAGAAGAAAGACGCCGAAATAGACGATGACCGACGCAGTGATGGCAACCCAGCGCGGCGTATCGAAGCTTAAATCGGCGTCAGTGTCTGTGATCCGCGCCAGGATCTCGAAACCGAAGATCGGCAGAACAATCAGCGATAATAGGATGATACCAAGCGTCAGTACCAGATAGGCCAGAAAGGTGCCCCCGGAATAAATCCATGCGATCCGCCCTGTGCGCAGGTTTGATCGGAACGCAACACCCGATGCCGATTTATGGTTGGCCATCAGGCGGCGTGCGTCAAAGATGTAGTGCACGACACCGTAGTAGAGAGCGAAGCTAAGCGGCAGCAGCAGCCAGAACCGCCACAGGCCTTGCGGCTCGTCTACCCCTTCTGCAAATGATGTCGTTTCAACACCGAGCGTTTCTCGCATGATTTCATCGATTAACGCCGCCCATACATCGCCTATCGGTTCGAGGAACGTCACCCATGCAACCCAGAGCGCGGTTGCGGCCACAGAGAATATCAGTGGCAGAATGGCCCGATAAAGCATCGTCCAGCGCCCGCCCTGGGTCAGCTTGGAAGAGCCGAAATAGGTGCGATCAGTGCGGTATTTCTCGAGATAGAACGTCATGCGTGGCCAGAGAATGCCGAGCGTACAGATCGTGACCAGCCAGTGCACACAGGCACGCCACGCATAGCCCCATGCGCCAGGTTCCAGCCCGAAACGCACTCCGCGCCAGCGGGTGCGCCCAAGTACGTAGCGACGCGCGCGATATCTGGCGTAGAACCAAAGGGGGATCACACCCAGAAAACTGAGAAAGTAACCAGCAACATTACCGTCAAACAGGGTGAAACTGGCGAACATCAGCAGCAGATTCACCACACCAATATAGAAGGTGAGGATGACAACGGCGATGAAGAAACCGAGCAACTTTTCCCAGGGATCGCCGACATACTCCATCGGATGACCGCCAGGCCGGATCGACCCCCAGAAGTAGCGACGCAGCCGTGTCTTCATCCAAAAACGGTAAAAGCCCAGCGTCAGGATCGACCAGAACCCGGTTGTCAACGCGAGCCAGAACACCGCACCGCGACGGCCAACGAAACCGACGGCAAGCGCGCCGTCAGGTGAACTTGTTGTCTCTTGGGAAACCGCGGGGGGCCATCCGCCCTGCTCCGGCGCGCTTTCCGCGCCACTCCGCAAGATCGGTCTCTGTTCTTGTCCGTCCTGCGGGGTCGAGCCAGCTGAGCCCGTCTGCCAGGGTGAAGGTGGTTGCATCGCTCAGGCCCCCGTCCTTGTACTTCTGGAGACGCACGCCCTTGCCGCGCGCCATCTCCGGCAACTCTTCAAGTCCAAAGACCAGAACCTTCCGGTTCTCACCAACAACAGCAACATAGTCCCCTTCGGCCGGTTTACAGACAGCCATCGAAACGTCGCCACGCACGTTCAGCACCTGCTTGCCCGTCCGTGTCTGCGCGATCACCTCATCTTCGGGCACGATGAACCCATCGCCCGCCGAGGATGCGACCAAAAGCTTGCGGCTCGGTTTATGGGTCATGAGCGCGTGAATTTGCACCTCGTTCGGCAGGTCGATCATCAGGCGCAGCGGCTCACCCATGCCGCGTCCGCCCGGAAGGTTCGCAGCCGAGACCGTGTAAAAGCGCCCATTCGAGCCAACCACAACAAGGCGATCCGTCGTTTCGGCATGGAAGATGAAGCGCGGCCCATCGCCGTCCTTGAATTTCAGCTCGCGGGTCAAGTCGATGTGGCCGGTCATGGCGCGAATCCAGCCCATCTGGCTGCACACCACGGTGATCGGTTCGCGGTCGATCATTGCCTCAAGCGGCACATCCTCGATCTCTCCCGCTTCAGCAAAGGTGGTGCGGCGGGCACCGCCGTCGTAATCCTTGCCGAACTTCTTTTTCGTCTCGCGCATTTGGTCAGCTATGGCCTGCCACTGCAGGTCGTCACTTTCCAGAAGGTCTTCGAGCGCCGCACGTTCTTCCATCAACTCGGCCTGCTCGCTCAGCAGTTCCATTTCTTCCAAACGGCGCAGGGAGCGCAGCCGCATGTTCAGGATCGCTTCGACCTGAACGTCGCTCAGTTCACCATCGCCGGGCGCGGGTGAGACATAATCAGCCTCGGACATTGCACGAGGATGATCCTTGCCCCAGTCCTCGCGCATCAGCGCAGCCTTTGGATCTTCATCATAGCGGATAATGTCGATCACCCTGTCAAGGTTGAGGAAGGCGACGATAAGCCCCTCAAGCACCTCAAGCCGATGGTCGATCTTTTCCATGCGGTGATGGCTGCGCCGGATCAGGACTTCGCGCCGGAAATCGAGGAAGGCACGCAGGACCTCCTTCATCGAGCAGACCTTCGGCGTAACGCCATCGATCAGCACATTCATATTGAGCGAGAAACGCACTTCGAGGTCCGAGTTCCGATACAACATTCCCATCAGCACATCCGGGTCCACGTTCTTGGACCGCGGCTCAAGGATCAAGCGGATGTCGTCCGCGCTTTCATCGCGCACATCAGCAAGGATTGGGACTTTCTTGGTCTGGATGACCTCGGCCAACTTCTCAATCAGCTTGGATTTCTGGACTTGATACGGAATTTCCGTCACGACAATCTGCCACTGGCCGCGGCCCAGATCCTCAACCTCGTATCGACAGCGCAGGCGGAAGCCGCCTTTGCCAGTACGGTAGGCTTGGGTAATTGCCTCAGGCGGTTCGACGATGATGCCACCCGTTGGAAAATCGGGGCCAGGCACGTAGTTCAACAGTGTGTCGTCGCGGGCATCTGGCGTTTTGATCAGGTGCAGGCAGGCATCACAAAGCTCTGCAATGTTGTGTGGTGGGATGTTGGTGGCCATGCCCACGGCGATGCCAGATGAACCGTTGGCCAGCAGGTTCGGGAATTGCGCAGGCAGCACGACCGGTTCGGTCAGGGTGCCATCGTAGTTTTCGCGGAAATCAACTGCGTTTTCGTTTAGGCCTTCAAGCAACGCTTCGGCGACGGCGGTCATACGCGCCTCGGTGTAACGCGACGCGGCGGGGTTATCGCCGTCGATGTTGCCGAAGTTCCCCTGCCCATCGACCAACGGGTAGCGCACGTTGAAATCCTGAGCGAGGCGAGCCATCGCATCATAGATCGCGGCATCACCATGAGGGTGATAGTTGCCCATCACATCGCCGGAAATCTTGGCCGATTTGCGGAATCCGCCCGAGGAAGACAGCCGCAATTCCCGCATAGCGAACAGGATCCGTCGGTGAACGGGCTTAAGACCATCGCGCGCATCCGGCAGCGCACGGTGCATGATCGTGGACAGAGCATAGGTGAGGTACCGCTCACCCAGCGCACGACGCAACGGTTCGGACAGGTCCATATTGGGGGTATCGGTCTGATCGGACATAGATGATGTGTAGCGGCCCACCTTGTCGGGAACAAGCGGTCAGGTGGACGATCTTCCGTTCGGGAAACTTTGGTGTGGGGACTCCGTTGCTCGTACACCACAACGAAAGGCTGCGGGGAAAACTGACCGGTTTTTACCAGTGTTTGGAATCATTCGGTTTGTTAATGTTTGTGGTGTGTCATCAAGCTGCTGATCGGACACACACAGTACGTTGGGGGGAGACGCATAGTATGGTGCGGTTCATTATCATTACATTCGCGTTTCTAGCGTTCGCCTTCTACGAGATGAGCGGAGGCGCAGATTTTGACGCTGAACAAACCCGCCTGTCGCGCATAGAGGCACCCGCCGAAGTCAAAGAAGAAACGCTGGCGCAAGCTGAGGCTGAGCCGGCCACGCCAATTATTCCGGAAAACGTGACGCGCGTTTCCCTGAACCTCAACAGCGTGGGCGATGTATTGCGCCCACAACGTACCGTTCGGACAACAGCAGCCCGTCCGCGCACTGTTGAGGACGAGACTGAAACGGATATTGCCCTGAATGAAGAAGAGCCGACAATCATTCTGCCGAGCCTGATTGTCGACAATGCCATCATCACGCCGGTGGATTTCAATGCGCCCGACGTTGTTGACGAGTCTTCAAATGATGTGCGGGCAGTGTCGGCACGCAGTGTGAACGTGCGCGGTGGCCCAGGCACAGACTATTCTATCGTCAACCGCTTGACGCGCGGGGACAAGGTCGAGGTGCTGCAGGATCCAGGAAACGGCTGGGTCAAACTGCGCCCCATGAATGGTGGCACGATCGGTTGGATGGCTGACTACCTTTTGAGCGAAGGCTGATTGCGCACAAAGCGGATCACTCTATTGTCCCGCCCGAGTTTGAGCAGGACAAGACATGGCACAAAAAACAGTTCTCATTACCGGTTGTTCGTCCGGGATCGGGTATGCGTCCGCACATGGCCTGCGCGAGGCAGGCTGGCGTGTGTTTGCATCTTGCCGCAAGGCAGCAGATTGCACCCGCTTACAATCTGAAGGCTTTGAAAGCCCGCTGATCGACTACGAAGATGCAGCAATCATTGAATACGGCTTGAAAGAGGTTTTGGAGGCCACCGGTGGCACACTTGATGCAGTATTCAACAATGGTGCTTTCGGAACTCCCGGTGCCGTCGAGGATTTGCCGACCGATGCGCTGCGCGCCATCTTCGAGGCCAACTTTTTCGGCTGGCATGAACTGACACGGCAGATCATTCCAGTCATGCGCGCGCAGGGACATGGCCGGATCGTGCAGTGTTCATCAGTATTGGGTTTCGTGACTATGCCCTGGCGCGGAGCTTACAACGCAACCAAGTTCGCGCTTGAGGGGCTGACCCATACCCTCCGGATCGAGATGCGCGATACCCCCATCGAGGTGATCCTTATCGAGCCGGGCCCCATCACGAGCAAAATACGCGCCAACTCTATCCCACATTTTGAGAAGTGGATCGATTGGGAAAACTCAGCGCGTGCGGAGAAGTATCAAACAAAGCTGCGTAAAAGACTATATGAAGATCGTGGGCCGGACACGTTTGAACTGCCTGCCGATGCGGTGGTCAAGAAGCTGAGGCATGCTCTGGAAGCGCGTCGTCCGCGCCCGGTATATATGGTGACAACGCCAACGTTCCTGATGGCCGCCTGCCGCCGTTTCCTGCCAACCCGCACGTTGGATCGGATTTTATCCTTCGGGTGACCGAACGACGCGTTCGCTTTTGGGCGTGGGTCGCCTACATGGTCCCAGCGTAAGGAAAAGGGACACAAGAACATGGGCTTTGACCCGCTATTCATCTTGATCTTGCTGGCTTGTCTGGCTGTTGTTGTCGTGCTGATGCTTGGCCTTGGCGGCTTTGCCAAGGGATCGGGCTGGGCCAAGGACAACTCTAACCGACTGATGCGCTACCGAATCGGCGCGCAGTTCGTGGCTGTCCTTTTGATCCTTGCCTATGTGGCATTGCGTGGAACGGGGAACTGAACATGGTTGTTCTGAACAAGATCTATACAAAAACGGGTGACGCTGGCGAAACGGCCCTTGGCAATGGTGCCCGGGTCGCGAAGCACGCAATGCGCGTGACGGCTTATGGTACAGCGGACGAGTTGAACGCGTTCTTGGGCGTCGCGCGCCTCGAAGCATCGGGCGACATGGATGCTGCACTCAGCCGTATCCAGAATGACCTATTCGATCTGGGTGCCGATCTGTGCCGTCCCGACATGGAAAAGGATGCCGAAGCCGAATACCCACCCCTGCGCATGACGGACGCTCAGGTGTCGCGCCTCGAGGCCGAGATCGATGTCATGAACGGCAATCTTGAACCTTTGCGCAGCTTCATCCTGCCAGGCGGGTCTGCTCTGTCGGCCCACCTGCATGTGTGCCGCACCGTGGCGCGCCGGGCCGAGCGGCTGTCGGTGGAACTCGCGACGATGGAGGCGGTGAACCCTGCGGCAGTGAAATACCTCAACCGTCTGAGCGACTGGTTCTTCGTATCTGCACGCATCGCCAACAATGGCGGCAAGGATGATGTATTGTGGGTTCCGGGTGCGAACCGCGAATAGCGGCGGACGCTCCGGTGGAGGGTTCAGCACACGGAAGGGCTGAACCCCGGGCCATCCACTTGCGGTCAGCCTTCCTCGGGTTCCCACAGTTCAATCGGAGTCCCTTCGGGATCGGACAGATGCGCGAAGCGCCCGATCCCGGGCATGTCCCCGACCATTTTCACCACCACACCTGCATCCTGAAGCTGCGCCACCATCGCATCCAGACTGCTGACCCTGAAATTCAGCATGAACGATTTGTCAGTGGCGAAGTAATCCGTATCGGCGGCAAATGGGGCAAACACCGTTGAGCCCCCTTCGGCCATCCACGGCTTTTGATCGGCTGTAGTTGGCACAAGGTCGATACCCAGTCTGTCACGATACCACGTGGCCAATGCCTCCGGGTCTTTGGACCGAAAGAAAAAACCGCCAAACCCCTGAACATGTTCCATGGCCATCCCCCTTTCCCACAGTGTATCAAAGTTTCCGTTCAACGGCATCACACTGAAAACGCGGCGTTCAATTGCCGTGACGTGACGATTTTGTCCTGTTTCCGTAGCGGCGTCTTGGGTAAACCACTCGAGACCAACTATCTCAGTTCTCAAAGCTGAGTCGTTATTTTGAAGAGAGGAACGCTCATGAAGGTGCTTGTGCCTGTCAAACGCGTGATCGACTACAACGTGAAGGTGCGCGTGAAAGCGGACGGATCGGGTGTTGATCTCGCCAATGTGAAAATGTCGATGAACCCGTTTGACGAAATTGCCGTCGAACAGGCCATCCGCC
>NZ_JBYNDP010000019.1:0-16354 GCF_059783535.1 Tateyamaria sp.
TTTTGGCATACGGTAGCGGAGGATGTGTTTGGACCCAAGAGCCGGTTTGAGGCCAAACCTACCAAGCCGTCGACCTTAAATTTTCCATCTCGCCTGCAATCATCGCAGCACACTCTTCAACGCTACTGACACTTGTATCCACGACGAGTCGGTCAGTGCGCCAATGTTCGAACTCACGCTGAGAAACGGCCTTCCAACTAGGGACTGCAAGCCCCTCAATGTCGCTCTTGCGGGTTTCGACCCGTTGCCGATGGACATCTGCATCTGAACAAACGACTTCGACATTTAAGAGTTGCGCCGATGCAGCAGCGGCGGTTAGCGCCCACAATTCCCTTGTAATTTCAATTGGATTCACCGTGTCTGCGATTGCATCGAAACCAAGTAGGAGATTATCTTTCGCGACAGAAGCGATTGCCAAATACCCTGCATCTTCTGCTGGGTGTATGTTCAGTACGCTACTCATTAGCGCAGCCTCAACAGAATCCACACGTAGATGCACGGCCTTGCTCTGCGCGGACAAGCTCTTTGCGACCGTTGTCTTGCCGACCCCAGGAAGCCCTGACATGGAAATTAGTATCGCCATTCAATCAGGATAGGACCAACTCCATACAAACGGCAATAAAGTCTGCAGACGCAAGACCACAGAACTACGGAATGCGCGCGCTCGTTTTTGTACCAAACACATGCAGTTTGTCGGGATCGGGGGCCAGATGCACGGTTTGGCCCGGTTCAAAAGCGTGTCGTTCGCGGAAAACGGCGGTGACGTCCTGACCTTGATAGGTCAGGAACACCATTGTCTCGGAGCCCGTAGGCTCGACCACCTTTACCTGCATTGGCAGCCCTGTTTCGGCCAGCTGCAAATGCTCGGGGCGTACGCCGAGGCGGACTTTGCCGGTCCCCGCAGGCCCCGCAAACACGTGACTGTGCAGCCGGATCTTTCCTTCCGCCAATTCCGCGTCGAGCAGGTTCATGGACGGCGCGCCGATGAACGTTGCCACGAACTCATTTGCCGGGTTGTCATAAAGTTCAAGCGGTGTGCCGACCTGTTCGATGTTGCCGCCTTGCATGACGACGATGCGGTCGGCCAGTGTCATCGCCTCGATCTGGTCGTGGGTGACGAAGATGGTCGTGGTCTTGAGCCGCTGGTGCAGTTCCTTGATTTCCGTCCGCATCTGGATGCGCAGTTTGGCATCGAGATTGGACAAAGGTTCGTCAAACAGGAACACTTGCGGGTCGCGCACAATGGCACGGCCCATCGCCACACGTTGCCGCTGCCCGCCGGAGAGGTGGCGAGGCTTGCGGTCGAGATATTCGGTGAGGCTGAGGATTTCGGCGGCTTCTTTGACCCGGCGGGCAATCTCTGCCCGGTCGACCTTGGACACTTTCAGCGCAAAACCCATGTTTTCAGCGACGGATTTGTGCGGATACAGCGCGTAGGTCTGGAACACCATGGCGATATCCCGTTCCGCGGGCGGCAGGTTGTTCACGACAAGATCACCGATGGCGATGGTGCCGCCGTTGATCGGCTCTAGCCCGGCGATCATGCGCAAGAGCGTCGACTTCCCGCACCCCGATGGGCCAACAAGCGCCACGAATTCCCCGTCGCCGATGTCCACGTTGACGCCGTGGATCACCTCTACGGCACCGTATGATTTTCGGATGTCCTGAATCTTGACGCCTGCCATGCGCGGCTTCCCTCCACTTAGAAATTGGATGCTAGTGAAAGGGGTTTTTGTTGTCCACGCATCCGGGTCAGCTTTTGTTGACTTAACGTAAATCTCACGCATAGTGAGAGTTCCTCGGGGGAGTACGAGGCGCTATCACCCAGAAAAAATAACAAAAAATGCGCCCCACCATCTGCCCAAGGATGATTTGTATCACGAGATCCAGGGAGGATGGATATGAAGACCGGATTGTATAATTTCATTAGAGCGGCGCAGAAAATGAACCGGCGGCAGATGCTGAAAGGCACCGCGGCGGTGGGTGCTGCAGCCATGATGCCCAAGGGCGCGGCCATGGCGGATGGACACGGAAACATCCGTGCCGAAATCCTGAAAATTCCCGGAGTCGGGGCCGGATCGCCCACCGACAGCGATTGGCAGAAAGTTGGTGAAATGTGCCTTGGCGCAACCAAGGAGAACGTGGCCGAAGGCGAGTTCGAAGGCGTCGAACTGACGTTCATGGGCCTGAATAACCAGAACCTGCACAACTTCCTGTTCCGTGGATTCCTGAAGCCTTGGGAAGCTTATACCGGGGCCAAGATCAACTGGATCGACCTGGCGCAAGCCGACTATAACGCCCGCCTGCAACAGTCGATTGCCACGGGCACCGTTGACTTCGATATCATCGAAATGGGCGCGCCGTTCGAAGGCGACGTGCTGGGCAAGGGCCTCGCGTCCGAGATGCCTGACTGGGTCAAGGAACAGATCGACATGGACGACTATGTCGACTACCTCAAGGCCCCCGTGGGCACCTGGGATGGCAAGACGTACCGTGTGTCCATTGACGGCGATTGCCACAGCTTTGCATATCGTAAGGACTATTTCGGACCCGACGGTATTGGTGGTGCCGAGGTGCCGACCACCTGGCAAGAGATCAACCAGGTCTCCAAGGATCTCGTTGGCAAGGAGGACCCGCTGACCGGTCTGCCCGCACATGGCTATCTTGATCCGTTGAAGGGCTGGGGCGGCTTTGGTTTCTACTTCCTGGAAAACCGTGCTGCGGCTTATGCGAAACACCCGAATTCGCCCGCGTGGCTCTTTGATCCCGACACCATGGCGCCGATGGTCAACAACCCTGCCTGGGTGCAAGCCATTCAGGACGTGATGGACCTGATTGAAGCGGGCGCTTACCCGGCGGACCAGATCAATGCGGACCCTGGCACGACGGCCTTCCAGCAATTCCTTGCAGGGACCGGTTCCATGCTGATGTGGTGGGGCGATGTGGGGTCGTCGGCCCGTACATCGGACACTTCCGTTGTCGGCGATGTGGTTGGCTTTGGCATCAACCCGGCCTCGGACCGGGTCTACAACGCACAGTCCGGCGCATGGGAAGACACCCGCAACGAGGCACCCAACATGGCCTATATCGGCTGGGGAGTTTATGTCATGGCCACGGTCGAAGGCGACGAGAAGAAGAAGAAGGCAGCCTGGTCCGCAGCTGCCCATCTGGGCGGCAAGGACCTGTCGCTTTGGGCGTCGGCTTATCCGTCGGGTTTCCAGCCCTACCGCAACTCGCACTTCCAGTTCGAAGAGTGGGAAGAGGCAGGCTACGACCGCGCGTATATCGAGGATTACCTTGGCTCGAACGCCGACAGTTACAACCACCCCAACGCAGCCATTGAACCCCGCATCCCCGGCATCTTCCAGTATTACTCGGTTGCCGAGGATGAATTGGCCAAGGGCTATGCGGGACAGTATGGATCGGCGCAGGAAACGGCTGATGCCATTGCTGCAGCCTGGGAAGAGATCACCGATCAGATCGGGCGCGACAGTCAGATAGCGGTGTATCGGGCATCTCTGGGTCTCTGATCCTGGCGAACATCAAGTTTGGGCGGCGCAACGGCGTCGCCTAATTCACGGATAATATAGGCCACTTATTGCATTATGAGCGCTGAAGGCGACCTTCTTCACACAGTAACCGCCGATGACATTTCCGACACGCGAAAGCGCTTGGGAAAAAGCATGGTCTGGGGTGCGGGACTGCTGTGTGTCGGCCTTGCCGCATGGCAAATGGCGTTCGAGATGGACCGCGTTGGCCAGGGTTTCGGAAATTGGCGCCCCGTGCTGTACGCGTACATGCTTTGGGCGACGGCGCTCTGCGTATCGCAGGTCATGGTTCGGGGCGAAGCGGGCAAGCGGACGCTTTTTGTATTGCCTGCCGCGTTGTTCGTGATCAGCCTCGTTGTCTTTCCATTGCTTTTTGCGCTCTATATCTCGTTCACGGATTGGAACCTGGCGTCCGTTGATGGCCCAAAGCCCAATGGCTGGGCGAACATGGTGCAGATGTGGAACGACCAGTTCTACTGGAACGCACTGAAAAACATGGTTTACTACGTCTTGGCGGTCAGCGTGGAATACGTGATCGCCTTCGGCCTTGCGCTGCTCCTCAACGCGCAAATCCGGGCGCGCAAGTTCTTTCGCGTTGTCTTTCTGCTGCCCCTGATGCTGAGCCCGGTTGCGGTGTCGTGGATGATTGGCAAATCGATGTTGGAGGTGCGGTTCGGCCCCATCTCGCGGCTTGTGCGCGAACTTGGGTTCGAACCGAGTTTCTTTGGCAGCCCGGAGATTGCCCGGTTCATGATCATGGCCATGGACGCGTGGACCTTTATCCCGTTCATGATGATCATGCTGCTGGCGGGGCTTCAGGCGCTGCCGCGCGAGGTGATCGAAGCCTCAAAAGTGGACGGGGCGTCGGGCTGGCAAAGCTTCAAAGAGGTGATCTTTCCCTTGATGTTGCCAGTGTCTGTCACGGCCATCGTGATCCGCGTCATCTTCAAACTGAAGCTGGCGGATATCATCATCAACGTCACATCTGGCGGACCGGGCGGCGCCACTGACTCGGTCACCAGTTTCATCTTTCGGGAGTACCGCGACCGATCGAACGTGGGATATGGCACGCTTCTGGCGATGGTGTACCTGGTGCTCATCGTCATTTTTGTCACGCTGCTGCTCAAGCTGGTGAGCCGTTGGATGGAGCGCCCCGCATGACCGATGCTGCTGTTTTCAAGGATCACGACGCGGATCGCGCAGTCCGTATGAAATGGTGGACCAGTCGCGTGGCCATTTATACCGCGCTGATCGTCTGGGCCATCGTGTGCTTATTCCCGATCTACTGGACCATCACGACGTCCTTCAAGCTGGCCCCGGACGTGATGCGGGGCAACATGGTACCCTGGTGGGATTTCGCCCCGCGCTGGAAGGGGTGGGAGTCGCTTGGCATTTCTCCGCGCCTGATCGGAGAAGTGTCGACCGTGCGGGAAGAGTTTCTGAAACGCTTCTGGAACAGTGCAATTGTTGCCACCTCAGCGTCGTTGCTTGCCGTCGTTCTGGGGTCGCTGGCTGCCTATGGTCTGTCCCGGTTCAATTACCGGTTCGGGTTCATGCGTAACTCGGACATCTCGTTCTTTTTCCTGAGCCAGATGATCCTGCCGCCCGTGGTTCTGGCCCTGCCATTCCTCGTGCTCTACCGCTCGCTTGATTTGCTCGACAGCCAGATTGGTCTGATCTTGCTGTACACTCTGATGGTGCTGCCCATCGTGATCTGGATCATGCGCGATCAGTTCCAGGGTATTCCGGTTGAGCTGGAAGAGGCCGCCCTCGTCGATGGTTTGGGCATCTGGGGTGCCTTCATCCAGATTGTTTTGCCCATCGCGCTTCCGGGCATGGTCGCGGCATTCATCCTGAGCCTCGTGCTGTGCTGGAACGAATACTTCTTTGCCGCTTTGCTGAGTTCGACCAATGCCACAACCCTGCCCGTCATGGTGGCCAGTCAGACCGGGTCGCAAGGGATCAACTGGTGGTCCATGGCGGCGCTGTCTTCGGCCGCGATCCTGCCACTGATCATCGTCGCCATCTTTCTCGAGAAATACATCATCAAGGGCATGGCGGCAGGAGCGGTGAAGTAGTCACGGGGTAGATGGCTGGTTTGAGCCCATGGCGGTCATCGCAATTTCTTGCTGCGCGCGCTCGCAGCAGGAAAATCGCTGCATGTGCTTGGTTCATGACGCGGCGCGGCGGCAGGGAAACCGGTCATTGGTTTGTAGCGCGGAGAAGATTGAGACAGCAATTTTCAGGTCGCGGGACAAACCTACCGTTCAGATCATGAGACTGCCAAAACACTTCCCGTCACATGATCGGGCGAAACTGTTGTTTGATCTCAGGCGGGGTTTGATATTTCGTGCCGGTGCAGGAATTGGCGCGGATTACCTAGGAGCAGACATCAACAGGAATGTGAGATGTGTCATTGAACACGGCCTGAAGGTCGGTGTCTGAGGTCAACGAAGAAGGGCCGGAGGGAGGGCCTAGGTTCGCATGCTTTCGCGTGGTCGCACCCCAAACTCCTTTTGGAAAGCCCGTGAAAACGCATCAGGAGCCGTGTATCCATAGCGGTTGGCGATCCTGTCCACACGATCCCCCTTTTCGAGATCGATACGCGCCAGCGTAAGCCGCCAGCGGCGTAGATAGCTACCAGGGGTCTCGCCGACGAGCTCTGAAAACAGTTCCTTAAACCGGCTGTGAGACAGGCCGGCAACCTCCGCCAGATCGACATTCTGCCATAGCTTGCCCGGATTTTCATGAATAGCGACGATCGCCTGTGAGATACGCGGATTGGCCAAGCCGCCGAGAAGCCCCGGTGTCGTCATTCCGCGATCCAACTGCAACCGGAGCATACGAACGACTAAGACCTCTCCAAGGCGACCCAACACGGCCGGTGTTCCGCAGCGTTGCCCAGCTTGCTCCGACGCCAGCAAGGAAACGAGGTTGCCCATATCGCTCATCGGTTCGACCTTTTCAACAACCCGGCCCGGCAGAGCCTTGCGCAGCGGATTTGATTGGTTTCCAAAATCGACATGCAGTGCGAAGAGCGGTTCGCTGCGATTGGGTTCGATCCCGCTGTTCCTTGGCCGAAAGATCAGCGTGCTATCTGACGTTTCGGGATGCTTCAAAGCAACAAGATTAGCTTCTGTAAGTGGCGCGCCCTCAACTCTCAGTCGGAAATGATCGAGTAGCGACGTCAGTCTATCAATGCGGGCCATGTCGTACCTTTGATCGGGTATTTCGGATTTATACGACATTAAGGACGTATAGACTAGTGCACAAGGAAAAGAATGGAGTTCCCTTATGCTAATGCCTCGTAAAAAAACCCCTGACCTGTCCGTGCCCACGCTGGATCACGGCCACTTTGAGCTAGGAGATGAAACCTCGGAGCGCGGTACGCTTGTCTGCTTTTATCGCGGGTACCACTGTCCGATCTGCGCGACTTATCTAACCGAACTCGAACGCCTGGCCGATCAGTTCGCAGAACGGGGCGTCAACGTCGTCGCGGTCAGCTCCGATACCGAAGAACGCGCGCGCTTGATGGCAGACAAGATCAAGGCGGAAAAACTGAGATTCGGTTACGATCTGCCGCTGGACGTCGCACGTCAGTGGGGTCTTTATATCTCCACGTCGCGCGGAAAGACCTCCATCGATGTCGAAGAGCCGGCGCTGTTCTCGGAACCAGGTGTATTTCTCGTTTCTCCCGACCAATCGCTTTATTTCGGCGTTGTTCAGACGATGCCGTTTGTCAGGCCCCACTTCAAAGACTTCGTTGGCGCATTGGATTTTGTCATCGCTAATAACTACCCCGCCCGGGGTGAATATGAGGGCGCTGTTTAAGCGTATCTCGACCCCACAGTCGCAGGTGCTGTGCATTCAACTTCGCCACCGGTCGGCACAAGGCCGGGGCGATATACTCAGAGAGGAAATCAAATGAAAACGTTCGCACTCTTCCTACTTGCAACCTTGTTGGCTGGGCCGGCTTTGGCAGACAGTGTCAAAACGGCCATCCATCCGGAAGGTGCCAACCCGATCGCGCCCTATACACCGGGCATCAAACTGGCCAACGGCATGCTCTTTGTCTCCGGACAGATTGCATATGTGGGTGGCGAAATCCCGGCCAATGCACGCGATGGTGTCGATGACATTCAAGACCAAACAGAAATCGTCATGCAGAACATCAAAGATGTGCTCGATGAGGCGGGATATACGTTCAATGATGCTGTCCGCGCGACGGTTTTCTTGTCGGACATAGGAAACTTCGGCCCGTTCAATGGCGTTTATGGCAAATACTGGAACGAGGGCGACATTCCCCCGGCCCGCGCGGCCGTCGAGGTGGGCGCACTTCCAGGCGGCAAGCCTGGTGCCCCCGTTTTGGTCGAAGTCTCCATGATCCTGGCCAAATGAAAGCGTTTCCCAACCAGCGGCCATCGCCATGATCTTCGCAATCTTTTGCAAGGACAAACCGGGAAAACTGGCCTTAAGGCAAGAAACACGCCCGGCCCACGTCCGCCATCTAAAAAGCCTGGGAGACCGCCTCAAAGGGGCCGGCCCTACTCTGGACGCATCGGGGCACCCAAACGGGTCGCTTTTGCTAATTGACGTTGCAGACCAAGCTGAGGCGGAAGCCTTTGCATCAGCAGATCCTTATGCGCAGAAAGGCCTGTTCCAAAACGTATCCATCTCGCATTGGAACTGGATACTGGCAAATCCCTACGCGGATTCCTAAGTTCCGGCCCAGCCTACACCCTTGGTAGGCTGGGCCGCTCTTGCTGTATGCCCGAACGTAACGCTTCATCATTCAGCATATGCCGCACACCTGACAGGTTTTTGACTTGAGGGGGTTGATTGCCTAGCGCGCTAGGCAATAATAGGATGCCTCACTTCTGTGCGAGTACAAGTCGATGCCCGAAAGTACAAACCCTCTGATCCTCAATCACCAGCTGTGCTTTGCACTGTACGCAACCTCTCGGGCGATCACCAAGGTTTACGCGTCGCTGTTGGACGAAATGAAACTCACATACCCACAGTACCTCACCCTATTGGTTCTTTGGGAACGCGATGGGCTAAGCGTTCAGCAGATCGCTGACAAGCTGGAACTGGAAGGTGCAACGGCCACGCCCTTGATCCAAAGGATTGAAAAACTGGGCCTCGTGAAACGTCAGCGCAGCAGTAACGACGCTCGCCAGCTTGAAGTGCACCTAACAGAAAAAGGTTTGGCCCTCCGGGAAAAGGCTCTTGAAGTTCCGCCCCAACTGGGAGGAGCTCTTGGCATCACACACGAAGATGCAGAAAGAATCGTCCGCGATCTCAGCGTGTTGCGAGAGAGAATAACCTAAGCAGCGAGATGTTCTCAGGATCGGCTTTCTGATCGGGTTATTCGGATTCAGTGAAATTGACTAGTGCACTATGCATTGATATTTCAGATATATCTAGTGCACTAGACAAAAAGAAGCCTCAGTTATCCCAAAGGAGACCAACTATGAACCGCCGTATTGTATTAAAAACACTTGCCTCTGTAGCGGCCCTCGCCGTCAACATTGGCGGAACCGCCGCAATGGCTGAAGAAGACCTGACTGCAAAATCAGTCGTGCTCGTGCATGGTGCCTTTGCTGACGGTTCGGCCTGGAACAGAGTCATCCCAATTCTCGAAGAAGCCGGCCTCGACGTCATCGCGGCACAGATTCCGCTGACGTCGCTTCAGGATGATGTTGCCGTGACTAACCGCGCAATCGCACGCTCGGAAGGCCCCGTTGTTTTGGTCGGCCACTCGTGGGGTGGCATGGTCATTACTGAAGCCGGCGCACAGGACAAAGTGCAATCACTGGTTTATGTCTCTGCATTTGCACCTGACGTTGGTCAGTCGCTCGGTTCCTACACCCAGGACTTTCCCCACGCCGACGGCCTGGATCACCTGGAGAAAGACGAGGCCGGCTTCTACAAGCTGAGCGATCAAGGTATGGCTGAGCACTTTGCCTTCGACCTGCCTGCGGACGAAATCGCATTGATTGCCGCCACTCAGGGTCCGATCAACAGCAAAGCACTCGGCACCGAGATTACCGTTGCTGCTTGGGAAACAAAGCCCAACTTCGCAATTGTCTCGACCCAGGACCGCATGACGCACACTGAAATTCAGCGCGCGCAGGTTGAGAAGCTGAACGCCACCGCTATCGAAATTGAAACGAGCCACGTGCCGATGCTGACCAACCCCCAGATCGTTGCAGATCTGATCATTGAAGCGGCCAAGTAAGTTGCTTCGTGCTTGGTGCCGCTTCCCTCCCGAGCGGCACCAGGATTTCCCGTAACTCAATCTAACAATCAGGAGAAAAACAATGAAAACTGCACAATCCTTCCTCGACGACGCAAATGCTGTGGTCGCCAAACTCGATGCTGCAGACGCCATCGAAATCCACAAAGCCGGAAAAGGCCTGTTCATTGATGTCAGAGACAGCTCCGACATCGCCAAGACAGGCACTATCCAGGGTGCACTGCGCATTCCTCGCGGCTTTGTAGAATTTGTTGCTGATCCGGCCACGCCGGTTCACAACGAAGCCCTACAGAAAGACGCCGAAATCTATCTTGTCTGTGGTTTGGGTGGCCAGGCAGCTCTCGCAGGCAAAACCCTGAAAGACATGGGCTTTACGAACGTGGCCAATGTCGGTGGCATTGGGTCATGGAAAGACGCTGGCGGCGCAATGGAAGCCGCATAGCGCGCGTTCATGATGCTAAGCCCAAGCAGGCCCTGGTTTTCCTCCCGGATCAGGGCCAATCTCGTCCCCCTGATCGGAAATACCGTCTCTGACCGACTTTGCAGGATATGCCAAACTCAGTGATGAGAAGCTGATAGTTGCGTTACCCGAGAACGTCCAAACACATTTGCCATTCACGTGCCTGAGAAACCTCGCTTAGTTTGGGTTGGTTGAAACACCTGCAAATGAAAATCTCAAACCTACAGCGCTTTCGGGCCTAGGCTGTGCGTGTCCCATTTGTCCCGCTTCTGGGACTCAAGGGCCGGAGATGAATGTCCGCTGTGGGCTGGCAGTGATCAACCGACCAAACCAGTTGAACGTCTGCGTCAAGCCAAGACTTATTAAACATCAAGCGTTGGTATCTGGTTGCCAGGTGACTACATCGGGCTCATGAAACGTTACTTTGTCAAAGCTTGTGCGACATTCCTTTTTATGGTTTCACCGGCTTTTCCCAGTTCGGAAAAGCCGTTGGACATTGTCGCCTGCGTCAATACTGCGAACGCAGAACTTGAAAGCGCTCAGCGGGATGCAGCTTTCGCCTCCATAGAGCTGCCCTATGAACATGAGCGTGTTGTACTCGCTGAGGGTTTCTTTTTTGTGCACGGATTGCCGATAAGGGGACTTGCTTGGATAACAATTCTGGATGGCTCATCGAGCGATTGGGTCGCCTATGAACTAGAAAACGGGAAAGACCATTCGGAGTGGTTCCAACCAGTTTTTGTGCCATCAGCAGTTGTGGAAGCACTGGCCGCGTGTGGTGTCGAATGGGGCGGTTTTTGGAATGATCAGCTTCCCTTCGTGGAACGTGCAGAGCCAGCACCAAATCCATTGTCCGAATGGCAGAGGCTTCCGGACGATCCACTCTCGAAAGGTGGCGTGAGTCTGTTGCCGCCCATAGCTAAGCACAAATGACAGGTGTGGACCGCATATTGGTACCGAAGCGCCCAAGATGAATGACCGCTTTGGGCTGCGGGATGACCTTGGCGCGATGCGCGGCTAAGGTCGGGACAGAGCCCAAAGGAGACATTTGCAGCCTGTGTTTTCGCTACCATTGCCAAACAATTCAGACAACCTTTGCAGCCTCAGGTGTTCAGCACCCCGTCTTATGGAGCAAAAAAGACGGCCCGAGAGCCGTCTTTCCCAAACCACATATTTCATTCTTCTAAGATTTGTTGCGGCGTCGTATTGCGGCCAAGCCACCCAGACTAGCCAACAACATCCAACCGGCAGCTGGCAAGGGTACAGCGGGCGGTGAAACGACACTATCATTGAAGGTCAGCGAGATGTCGTCGATGCCATAATCGTTCCCGCCGAACCCGGTGCTTTGCTCGACAAAGGACAAGGCAAATGTCCCGGTCGCGCTCGCCACAAATGTTGAGCTGAACAACTGGAATGCTGCCGGACTGCCTGTGGATGCTGTCGCATTTAGGATTTCCGTACCATCAAACTGGATCGACAATTGCCCTGCAGGAGTGGGTACCGTCGTTGTGCCGCCCAGCATGAAGGAAAACGCATATTCGGTTCCGAATGTGACCGCAATGTCCTGCGACCATACTGTCGGAAATGCACCCAGGTTTCCACCGTTGACGGCCATAAAGTTGCCGTCCTGCGGAAGGAGACCGAAATAGTTGCTGTCGCGGATCGAAAACTGTGCAAGCCCGGGACCTCCTCCGACCTCTGTGAAGTCTGACGTGAATCCGGTCGATCCCGCAGAGAAATCTCCGTTTACTACCAATTCAACAGTTGCAGCAGAGACCGATGTGGCCCCAATAAAGGCTGCGGCGCACGTGGCTGACCGCAACATCATTTTATATGTGAGCTTAAAAATCATAGGCGTTCCATACTCCCAAAGAAAACATACAGTTAAGCGGTCTGTCGCCGCTATCGGGCGACGCTGCACGATGGAAGCTGCGCGCGTCAATTTGAACCTGAATGGTTTTTCGTTTTGCAAACTCGAAATACGGGAGTTCGAACACCCTTCGGACGGGCGGCTGAGTTTTCGATTTTAATTCAATATATTAACGGAAATAAATCTATGACCGGCGCGATTTACGCAGTGTATTTTTCGAAATGAAAATCCGATATCGTGTGTGCGCACACGCCCACTTGAGGCCGGAAAGCGAATCGATATTCTATGTCCCGATGAATGATGAAGATGGCCTGCGTCTGAGGGGGCACATCAGGCTGAATTTGATCGAACTGGTTTTGTGGCAGTGTACCTGATCGTGAAATCGATGAGAGTTTTGGAGCTTGGCCTAACAGTGTTAGGATTACCAAGTCCTCCGAAGTAAGTTGTTTGGTAGCAAGCTATGTCTAATCAAGATCAAGCCAAGGACAAGAAAGGCGAGATATTGCAGGCGGCGACGAGATTGCTCGCATCTCGCGGGCTTCAGGAGTTGTCCTTTGAGAATACTGCAAGTCAAGCTGGCCTTTCTCGTCAACTTATCCGGTATTACTACAAAGATGTTGAAAGCTTGATGGTTGATCTGGCGGATCATCTGTCAGACCAATATCGCGAGACTCTCGTAAAGGGTATTGTGGAAATAGGCCAAGTCGGGCGGCTTGACTGGTTCCTCGATTACTTCTTTGATTTGTCTGAAGTTACTTCAATGCCGAACGACTTGGAAGTGTATGACGCTCTTATCGCGTTTTCGGTGGGTTCTCTTCCTTTGAGGGGTCGTATGCGCCTGCAGTACCAGACCCTAGGTAAAGTAATGGCCCATGAGTTGGCCATCGCACATCCAGAGCTAAAAGGACATTCTTGCGAAGAGCTCTCGTTTTTATTCGTTTCTGCAATGCACGCTCATTGGAGCTTCGTGACCAGCCTTGGTTATTCTCGTGAGCATAGCTTGCTTGCGCGAACGGCCTTTGGCCGCCTTATCGAATCTTATGTCGAAGAAGTTCCAAGCCGCCCCACAATTTCTAACCCGTGGCAACATGAAGACTAGCTCTGTCCTGATTTTTCAGTGAAATTCGGATCGAGAATGCGAATGCAATCTTGGTCTGCTATGGAGCCTTCTATCGCGATTTTTCCGTCAAGGAGGCTGACTGAAACCGTCAAATGTCCGCTTTGTCCCGCATAGCCGACCTTCACCCCAACTCCTGTGCAATACCTTTCGTTTGCTCATAAAGCCGGCGAAAGAGCGTGTGCGCCTTGTCATACTCCGCGCGTGGGGATGCCGAGATCGTATGTTGGGCGGGGTTCCATTTTGCGATGTCGTTCCGCTCTACAACCCCAACTGCAAGAGCGGCGAGGAACGCATCGCCATAGCTGGCCCCGACCGTCTTTTCGCACACGATCTGGTCTATGCCGGTGATGTCGGATGTGGCTTGCAGCCAGAGCGCATTTTTCGTGCCTCCGCCAACGGCGAGCAATCGGGTTGGTGACTGCCCCAGTTCGGCGAATGTGTCGGTGACGTGCCGCGTGCCGTGGGCGATCCCTTCGATCAAGGCGCGGTATATGTCGCCCCTTGTGTGGGTCAGGTTCAGGCCAAACAGCGCGCCCTTGGCGTTGATGTCGTGGATGGGTGTGCGTTCGCCCGAGAAATACGGCAGCATCAGCAGGCCATTGGCGCCCGGAGGCGATCCTGCGGCCTCTTCCGCCAGGATGGGAAACGCCTCTGCCACATCCAGGTCACGGGCCACCTGGTCCCGGAACCAATGGGTCAGCGTGCCCGACGTGGCCAGCCCGGCCATCGAGGCGTGTTCTCCCTCAAAGAGCCAGGGCGCGTACCATATGCGCGGATCGGCGGCGCGCGTTTGCGTGCGCAGAATGATAAAGATGGTCGAGCCATACATCATCATCATATCGCCGGGGTGATCGACCCCGACCGACAGCGCTTCGGCTGCGGCGTCGATCGTTCCGGCGGTCACTGGCGTCCCTGCTGCCAGGCCCGTTTCGGCTGCTGCGGCTGGTGTGATGTGACCCGCAATCTCGTTTGACCAAAGCAAGCGGGGCAGCTTGTTGAGGGGCAGAATGTCGTCTGCCAGATCGTCGACCCATGACTGCGTCGTGACGTCGTAGAGAGGAGAGAAGTTTGCGGCCGTATAGTGGTCGATGACCACTTCGCCGGTGAGGCGCTGCACCAGAAAGCTGGTTGAAGTCAGGATATGCGCCGTGTCTGCGTAGACCTCAGGGCGGTGCCGCTTGAGCCACAGGATCTTGGGGCCCACCGATTGCGACGTCAGCGCGTTGCCACAACGGGCGATGATGGTCTCTTCGCCGATCCGGTCCGTCAGTTCGATCACTTCGGCCTCGGCCCGCCCATCCACGCCGTAGAGCACCCCGTTCATCAAGGGCGTCCCGGTCGCATCCACCGGCAGCATGCAGGGACCAATCGCGCTACAGGCGACCGCCTTGATGTCTGCCGGGTCGATACCGCTGTCTTTCACTAATGTCCGACTGACATAGACGAAATCGCCCCACCAATCGTCTTCGGGGCGGTGTTCCGCCCAGCCGGGGTGGGGAACAAGCATCTGGTGGCCCCGTGTCGCCTGTGCGTGGACCCTTCCCGTTTCGTCAACGAGGACCCCCTTGGTTTCATAAGTGCCGATGTCGATGCCAAGCGTGTACGCCATCAGGTATAATCATCCCTGTCGAGTGAAAAGTCGGGGCCGATACGGGACAGGGCAGCGCTGATGACCTGTACCAGCCCGACCAAATCACCCAGATCGCAGACCTCGCGCGCCGAATGGGAGTAGCGCATTGGAAACCCGACATCGATCGAGGCGACGCCTTGTCCGACCAGTTGCACATAAGAGAGATCCGTGAGCACCCCGACCTGCGCGCTGCGTTGCAGGGCAATGGACTCGGACTGCGCCGTTCGTTCGAACAGATCGACCATTGCGGGGTGCGGGATCACACCGTTGAGCGTCCCGCGCCCGTGAAAGGAGTAAAGACTGATGCCTGGCCCGGCGCCGAGAGAGATTTCGCCGTGCCCGTCCATGCCGGGCGTATCTGCCGCGAGCATCAGGTCGACTTGAATGGCGATGTCCGCTTGCAGTGTCTGGGCGAGGGGCAGTGCACCGCGCAGGTTGAACTCCTCCTGCACAGTGAATGCCAGATGTACCGGAGGACCCGCGTTCCGGTCTTTCAAGCGGCGTGCGATTTCCAGCAATACAGCGCAGCCCGCCCGGTCATCGACACTTGTTCCCATGACGCGGTCACCCGCCAGTTGCCTGGCATGGGGCGCATAAACTACCGGCGTGCCGATACGGATGCCGGCCGTTTCGGCTTCGGTACCTGACGACATCCCGACATCGACAAAGAGCTCGCGATATGGGGTCACGGTGTACTTTTCGTCAGGTCCTGTTGCGTGGTGGTTTTTGTTTGCAATGATACCTGGCACATCGCGGCCTTCGCCAACACAGATCAACACCTCTTGCGCGGCAAGAGCGCGCTCTGGCACGCCGCCCAGACGTTCGAGACGGAGCAGCCCGTTCGTTTCGATCTTGCGCACCACGAACCCAAGCTGGTCCATGTGCGTGAACAACATGACCGCAGGGCCCTCGCCCGGAAACTGCGCAACAAGATTGCCAAGGGGATCGGATCGGCTTTCCACGCCGATCTTGTCCAAACGCTCCCGAATGGCGCGGCGCACACGATCTTCGTGGCCGGAAAGACCCGGGACCTGCATCAAGTCCATCAGGTCTTGTTTGAGACGCTCTTTCATCCGCGCACCTGTCGTACGCGGTCCATGAAGTCGCGCGCGCGGTCGGGGTCGATCGGGTTCCAGGTGTCACCATCCACTTTCAGCGATGACCCGACGATACAGCCATCTGCAACGGCCAAAACATCCGACACCGTATTGTGCTTGACGCCAGTGTTGGCCAACACCGCCACGTCGGGCACGACGGCTTTCACCGCTTCCAAGTCTGACATCTGGGCGGCTTCACCTGTGATTTGGCCCGAGACAAGAACAGCATCCGGGACCGAGGAAAACACCGCGCTGCGCGCCCGGTCGGGCAATGGGCGTTGGTCCATGGAATAGGCAAATTCGGCAGATACATTGTAAAGCATGGCCATATCCGGCCGTCCCAAGCGATCGCGGTAGCGCATGGCTTTGC
>NZ_JBYNDP010000019.1:16454-43083 GCF_059783535.1 Tateyamaria sp.
TAAAGCATGGCCATATCCGGCCGTCCCAAGCGATCGCGGTAGCGCATGGCTTTGCCAGCGTCCGGCGTCCAAGGGCCCATGTCCGAGGCATAGGTGCCCGTGAATATCTCGCGCACGAAATCGGCACCTGTTGCCACGCCCAGTGCAATCGTTGCCATGGGATCCCAAAGCATGTTGACGCCAAAAGGCACTTTGATCTCGGGCTTCAACTGACCGATGAGGTGCGCCATTGCGGCGGTTGAGGCGGTGTCGACCTGAAACTCGTACGGGCGGTCATTTTCGTTGCCGAACATCACTGCATCAAAGCCCGCGTCCTGCAGCGCCGCGAGATCGGCACGGGCTGTGGCCAATAGATCAACGGATGGATCGTGAAGAGGTGCACCCGGCAACGCACCGATGTGCACCATCCCGATGACTGGCTTGGTTGCGCCGAACACCCGGGCAAAATTCTCCGTCATCCGCAGTCCTCCCCCGCCGACTTTAGGAATAGCGGGCTGTTCAGGCAAAAAGAAACTGCGCTAAGGTCAGGGTAGCAGGATGGGGGTGATGGTGATGGATCTGAAAACGCGACATTGGGACCGCATCAACAACGGGGGTCTGACGTTTACTGAACTGGGGTTCGGAACTGCGCCGCTGGGCAATCTGTACAAGGCCATCAGCGACGATGACGCGCGTGCTACCCTCGATGCGGCGTGGGACAACGGTGTGCGGTACTTCGACACCGCGCCGCTGTACGGGCTGGGGCTGTCCGAAACTCGACTGAACCCTTTTCTGCGTGGCAAACCGCGCAATGATTATGTGCTGTCGACCAAGGTTGGGCGGCTGATCAAACCGTGCGCGCCTGAACACCGGACGGGGGTTGGAAAATGGTTCGATGTTCCGATGCGGCGCGAGCACTATGACTATTCCTACGATGGTGTCATGCGCTCTTTCGAGCACTCGTTTTCGCGCCTTGGCGTGGATCGGATCGACATCCTTTATGTTCACGACCTCTGCATCTTTACCCATGGTTCCAAAGAAGTGTCGGACATGCGGATCGAAGAATTCTTTGGCGGACGCGGCTACGACGCGATGGTGTCGTTGCGCGATCAAGGGCTGATCACAGCGATCGGGGGCGGGATCAACGAGTGGGAAGTCTGCCAGACGCTGGCCGAGCGGGGGGACTTTGACCTTTTTCTGCTGGCTGGGCGCTACACGCTGCTAGAACAGACGGCCCTCGACAGTTTTTTGCCGCTTTGCGAGTCGCGCGGGATCGGGATTGTCACTGGCGGACCGTATAACTCCGGCATTCTTGCCACCGGCGCCCGCAAAGGGGCGTGGTACAACTACGATCCTGCCCCACCGGATGTCATCGACCGCGTGAACGCGATTGAGCGGGTCTGCCAGGCGCATAACGTGAGGTTGGTCGATGCGGCGTTCCAATTCCCACTGTTGCACCCTGCGCATGTCACGGTCATCCCCGGTGGGCAGGGCGTGTCAGAAATGAAGAGCAATCTGGCAGCGGCACGCGCGGAGATCCCGCCCGCGCTCTGGGCCGACTTGAAGTCCGAAGGCCTGATGCGGGAGGACGCGCCCACGTGAAGATCGATGCCCACCATCATCTCTGGCAACCGGCGCGCGGTGACTATGACTGGATGCCCAAGGACAACGCGACCCTGAACCGTGCCTATGCCCCTCGGGACCTCGCGCCGCATGTAGATCACCTGAGCATTGACGGCACTGTCATCGTGCAAGCGGCGGCCAGCGTGGAAGAGACCGAATACATGTTGGGCCTTGCCGATGCCACGCCTTGGATCAAGGGCGTGGTCGGTTGGATCGACTTTGAGGACCCCAGCCATCTACACCATTTGACGCGGCTGGCATCCCACCCGAAATTCCGTGGCGTGCGCCCGATGATCCAGGACATCCCGGATGTGAACTGGATGTTGCGAGACGACGTGCAATGGGCCTATCGCGCGCTGATCGATCTGGACCTGACCTTTGACGCGCTTGGATTTCCGCAACACATCTCGAATTTCATGACTTTGGTGACACGGTATCCAGAGATGCGGGTTGTCTATGACCACTGCATGAAGCCGCAGATCCGTGACCAGCAAGCTGGCCAGGATGCTTTTACCGAATGGGCGGATGGGATGACCAAGTTGGCCGACCAGACGACCGGTTGTGTCAAGTTTTCGGCCCTCGTGACCGAAGCTGACGATGGGTGGGGGATTGAGGACATTCGTCCCTTTGCTCACCATATCCTGAACGCATTCGGACCAGAGCGGGTGATTTGGGGATCGGACTGGCCCGTATGTCGCTTACAAGCCGAGTATGATGCTTGGCACGCCATCGCGCAGGAGCTGACTGCGCATTTGTCTGACGCTGATCGCGCTTGGATTTTTGGTGGAACGGCGGCGCGGTTCTATCGGTTGAGTTGATCCGCTTGGAACGCTTGGACTGCGTTCGGCGTGATGCTGTCGCGTTCATCAACCGGTTTCGAAACGTGTAGTGCCGCCGCCGCTTGCGCAAAGGCGATGGCGTCAGTCATGGATGTGCCAACCGCGACTTGTGCTGCCAATGCGCCCACAAACATGTCGCCCGCGCCGTGGGTCGAGGTCACATTGACCGCATGGGCAGGGTAGGTGGTCCCATGAAACGAGACCCCACCTGCGCCCAATGTCCGTAGCATAGGCGTGTCTGACGTGGCTTTGGCGTAGAATTCGGCTTCGACCTGGTTCACGATCAGCAGGTCGATCGCGTCCGCCAGTGAGGGTGACAAAGTACGTGCGGGGGCTGCGTTGAGCCATACCGAGACACCCCGTTGCACCGCTTGCTGTGCCACCGCCAGATTCACTGCTTCGGGAATTTCGTTTTGAAGGAGCACCAGCTTTGTGCCGTCCGGCAGTGTGATGGCTTTGGGATCAATGCGCAGATTGGCTGCCGAGACGATAACGGCGCCATAGTCACCATCGTCATTGACGATGGCGGCGCTCATGCCGCTGGCGCCCCCGCCCAACTGGAGTTGGTCGATATTGACCCCCGCGGCCAGCAGCGCGTCTCGGATCATGTCTCCGAAGCGGTCACTGCCAATGCGGCCGGAAAAATGCACATCAGCCCCCATGCGGGACGCGGCCACGGCCTGATTTCCTCCCTTGCCGCCGAACACGTAGCTCACGGCGGAGCCGGTCACCGTCTCGTCCAGCCGGGGCAAATCCGGCGCGCGCAGCACCACGTCAAGATGCAGCGAACCGGCAACAAAAACACTCACGGGAGCATCGCCGCCTGTACAAGACGCATTGCAGTGGGTGCGTCCTGATTTGCGATTGCGCGTTGCAAGTCGGAGTTTGTGACAAGACCGGCAGCCACCCCTCGCAGACGTTCAACCACCTCGATATTCGTCCGGGCTTCGGCCACTGGGTCGAGGCCGGAATGGTCGGGAAACGTGTCAAAATAGATCGCGCCATCATATCCCGCGCGCTCGAGTTCAACCAGCAATTCGACCGTCTGAATCGGGTGGACGGCACCAACCATCAGACCGTTGTCCCACTTTCCGTAGCCATCATTCAGATGAACGCCCAGGATGCGTGAATGCCGACCGACAAGAGCGGCGGCGTAGGCCGGCATTTCATCGGCATAAAGCACATGTGCAAAGTCCAAGGTCACGCCGGTGTTGGGTCTGTTCAGTTCATTCAGTGCCAACAGGGTTGTTGCCGCATCCGGCATCACGGCAAAGGCCCGGGGTTCGTTGGGCTTGTACTCAAGAGCGATATCGATGGCCGGATTGTGGTCGGCCACTTCGGCCATGGCCTCAAGTGTCGCGTCCCAGGCACGTGCGTAGTCCATTTGAAATGAGTAATCGAACCCATCTTGCCCCATCCAAAGGGTCATCAGGGTGCCGCCCATCTGGGCGAGCGCATCCAAACCCCGCTTGGTTTCGTCGATCGCGGCCTGACGTACGGACGCGTCTGGGTTGGTGAAGGCACCCAGCTTGTACCGAGGATCGGTGTAATACCGCATGGCGACACCGTTCAGCACCATGCCGTTGTCCTGCAGTGCCAAGCTGAGCTCTGCCGGAGTGTCATCCACAAAGTGATCTGGGAAATTCAGGTCAGCCGCCGTCAAGCCTGCCGTAGCTGCGCGTGCAAGCAGGTCGGCGGTGGTGACAGTGTTTTTCTGGGGCCAGTATGCGCTTGCCCCAATCTTGAAAGCGTTCAGACGTGCGGCGTATCTCGTTCGGTGACTTTGGTTTTCCATACGCACAACGATACGGTGTCCCGTGTTGAAATCACAATACGGCTATGGGGATGTCGGGGTTCGTTGCGGTCGCTTGGCAACGTACTTCCGGGGTGTGGCTTAAACTATCATCCTTCCACCGGTGGTACCGCCCGTTGATAGAGGTGCCATGTGGTGTGGCCAAGGATTGGCAGGGTGAAGATCAGGCCCAGAAACGCCGGTACCATCGACAGCAGCATGGTAACCGAGATGATTGTGGCCCATGTGAGCATGATCACCGGGTTTTCCGTGACAACCCGAACGGAGGTGATCATTGCGGTTACGAAATCGGTGTCCCGTTCGAGCAGCATAGGCATCGCGACGACGGTCACCGAGAACAGGACAATCGACAGGAATGCGCCGACACACGTGCCAATCGCAAGGAAGGTCCAGCCCTCTGGTGTGAAGAAGACCGTGTTCACGAACCCGTCGAAATCCGAGAAGGATGAATCCTGCAGGACGATCACCAGCACGGTTCGGAACTGATACACCCACACCCAAAAAATGAACAGCGTGGTAAAGGCCATCCAACCCATCTGCCGCCTGCGTTGATTGGCCATAACGGTGAGGATTTCAGACCAGCCGAAACTCTGCCCCTTCTGCAAACGGCGGGACATTTCATAAAGCCCGGCGGCGGCAAATGGCGCGACGAGGGGAAAGCCGACAGCGGCGGGAATGATCATCCAAATCTTGCCGAGCGAGACAAGGCACCAAACGAACAGAATACCGAAAAGCGCATAGAACAGTCCGAAGAAGCCGCTCATCAAGGGCCGCTCCACAAAGTCGGCAAAGCCGGCCTTGAGCGAAGCGGTGATATCGTCCGTAATCACCTTGTTGACCCTGAGTGGGACCTGGTGCTGCGGCACCGGATTGCCTGATTGTGTGGACCTTTCTGTCTTGGATGCCATATCACACTCCTCCAAAACTATGGCGCTGCGCGGATCCGCCTGTCGGCGGATCCTTCGGTGAAACAGACATCTCATCTTAACATACGAATTGGCATCAGGAGAGATATTCGACCGGGACGGGCGTGGGATGGCGCTGTTTCGCGTTAGGTGACTTCGAGCAACTTGGGATTTGCGCACGCCCCAAACGGTAGGTCCGCAGGGCCGCGTTGCAGCCTGCTTGACTTGAGTTGACCAACAGGAACGGGCCGCTCTGTTCGCGCTTTCTTACTTATTGTGACCCGGATGCTGCGCTTGCTCCGATGATCAAGTTGCGTCTACCTTGATCGGTGCTATGCCAAGAATGAATGGCTGCGCTAGAGCCAATGCGCTTAACAAATGGGTTTTGCGGGGCAGCTTTGCGTGGTGAATTGATTCATGCGCTTTGATATCTCGCCAGCTGGAACATACGGTGCAAGATTTGAACACAAATAGTCTGTGTGTGGCGCGAGCTGATCAAGGAATGCAATTGACCGGCCTTCCTCAACCGTCAGCATTTTTTCGGCTAAGTACAACAAGTGATCAACGTGAGCGACATAATCTCGACCGCACCAAGGTGCAGGCGTCTACTGGGCGCGCAAATTGCGGTTGTGACGCTGCCAATGCAAGATTTGCCCTATAGGTTTCACGGGTCGACTGCTGGCGTTGAGCAAGGCCATTGTGATCGAGTTGGATCTTGGCCCGGACAAGGGCTGCAATGGCGACACAGGCAGTAATGACGGTGGCGAAAGCCTCAATGGCTTCAGCGTGTCTTGACTACCATCCCATCGTTCTGACCTTTCCAAACAGAGGCTTGCGAGCGTATTTTTGAACTTGCCTAGAGAAAATCTCTTTGTGATTTCGACCTTTAAGTTGTCCGCGCTGGTTTGACCACAAGCCCTTGCTGGTCGATGACAATCCTGGGAACGAAGTCCAAGCCTAAATGTGCCGACAAGCCTGTTGTTTGCTTTCGACCACGCCAAAAGTGTCCATACAGGTCAAGATATCGACCACCGATTTTGTTTGGAGACGCCATGAACCACAGGAAGTTGTTATCGAGTGGCGGAGCAATCGCTGCAATTGGCCTTATGGGGAGCTCAAAAGCCATGGCGCGATCAGGCTTTCGCGTTCCTCCTGAAGAAGCGCCTCATTAGCGCACCTTCATGCAGTGGCCGGTCAACCGCCGTGTCCACCGCGACGCATGTTTTTGGACATGACCCAGCAGAAAATCGCTGACATTGTCAATGCTATTTCTGAGTTTGAGCCGGTTGCGATGCTTGCGGCTGCAACGGATCATGCAAGCGCGCGCCAAGTTGTTGGCCAATGTGTAGCTGTGGGACATCCCGACAGAAGACCTTTGGTGCCGGGATGCCGGACCGATTTTTGCGGTAGATGACACAGGCAAGCTCGCCGTCACCCACATCCATTTCAACGGATGGGGTGAGAAGCAGGTAAACCGTGGTGACAGCCAGATTGCAGCACAGCTTGGATTAAAGCTGATCCCCTCAGGCCTGCGCGGCGAAGGCGGCGGCGTCGAGCACGATGGTCATGGCCCTTTGATGACCCATGAAAGCAGCCGGGTGAACGACAATAGAAACCCTGGCCTGTCCCGAGACGAAATCGAAACACGTTTGTTGGCAGCTTACGGTGCCGATCGGATGATCTGGTCTGACGGTCTTTGGGGTGAAGATATCACCGACTACCATATCGACAGCCTTGCGCGATTTACTGGGCCGGGTAGTGTCCTGATCAATCTGCCAGATGAGCCAGACATGAATGATCCCTTCCATGTTGCGGCATTGGAAACCCATGACACACTCGTCGGAGAGGGGATGAAAGTCGAGGTTATTCCTGAGCTACACAAGCGTCGTGTGAAGCGCCGCGACTTCGTTGCATCCTACGCCAACTGCTACGCTGGCAATGGTGCTGTCATCACCGCCCAATTTGGAGATGAGGAAACGGATCAAATCGCCAAAGACTCTTTGGCGCTTCACTACCCCGGTCGGGAAATCGTGATGCTCAACTTAGATCCATTGGGCGAACTGAGTGGTGGTGTTCATTGCGCTACGCAACAAATGCCAGCGGTCTGAAAAATCGATGATCGCTGAGGAAGAAGCAATCATTCAAGCGAAGAATGCAAATGTCGGTTTTGTCCCGCCAAGGGGGGGATTCACGGTGCGGATCGCCAATGACGACTTGAGCTAATCGGGTCGGAGTGATCAACAGAACTTCAAAACCATAACAGTCGCCCGGCTGCGCTAGCCGTGTATTGCATGTTGTTTCACGATTGCGATGCCTGATGTAGTCTATCGCTTGAAGTCGCCATGTTGATCCAAAACAGGGGCACACGATCTTTAAACGCGGGCACTGTCTCACTAATTTGGACAGTAGTGACATGACCGATTGAACCGACGTTTCGACGGGAGCCAGCGGTGCAATGGCTACGTTTATCATCGTATCAGAAGACAAAGACTCGCTTGGTCTTGGGGAGATCAGCGCAGGCGATGACATTCAGGTAAATGAAGGAGACATCTTTGTTATCTCGCTGACAGCAGACGAGGATGTAACCTTCGAGAGCTCGGGCGGCGCAAGCACCAACTTCACCGTCGAGTTCGGTGAAAGCAACCCGAACAATCTGGAGATCAAGATAGAGGAAGGGCTCACTCCCTCCATTTCCATCGCCGACAATGCCAACCTGTCAGACGTCACGATTGATGCCGACAAAGCTGACGCGGGCAATCTTTCTATCGGTGGCGGTGTGACACTCTGGGAATTCAAAGGATCGAAAGACGGCAATAATATCATCGACATCGGTAATGACTTCACGACGCCATCGGAATTGACGGCTGGTGACGGTGACAATCAGATCACGATAGGTGACCGCGCCGACATCAAAGACATCGAAATGGGCGATGGCAATGACACCATCACAATCGGAGACGATTTTATCGGCGAGAAGATCAAGACGGCTGCCGGAGACGACACTATCCGCGTTGGCGCGAATGCAGATATTGACGAAATCGACGGTGGAAAAGGGAACGATGTTCTCAATACCCAGTCTCCTGGCATCGATAGCAAAAACATCGAAACCATAAATGTGGTGTGTTTCGTCCGGGGGACGCGAATAAAAACGGACCGTGGCGACGTCTGTATCGAGCACCTTCGCGAAGGTAACCTGGTTGTGACTGCGGACCACGGATTGCAGCCCATTCGATGGATTGGATCATCCGTCGTGAGCGGTTGGGAGGACCTGGCACCGATCCTGATCCCCCAAAATACTCTGGCAAACACGCGCGACCTTCGTGTGTCGCCACAACATCGAATGCTGATCAAACACCCACGTGCGCAGCTTCTTTTTGAGACGCCGGAGGTGTTGGTGCCTGCCAAACACCTTATCGGCAAGGCTTCGATCCGTAGTGATCCATTTGACAACGTCCAAAATACTTTCATATGCTAATTGACCGCCATGAGATTGTTTTCTGCGAAGGCGCTGCAAGTGAGAGTTTCCACCCGGGTGTCGTTGGGATGGAAAGTTTTAGTCGACGGGTTCAGGAAGAAACCTTCGCGATTTTTCCGGAACTGCGGGTTGGGACCAAAAGTTATGGTGCCGCAGCAAGGCGCAGCCTCAAACGACATGAAGCCGTCATCTTGCATGAGTTCTGACCGGAAACTGAAACTTCTTTCAGAACGCAATCGTTCGTTTGAAGAACAATAGCGTCCGGGATGTCGCGGTGTGGGGCAGGGCGCTTTGCGGCTCAACACCACACAGATTGACGGAGCATTCAAACAGCTTGGAATAAACGCCAATCAGGCTTCGTAGACCTTTCGAGAACAGGTTTGCCCTGTTCACAAAACAGAAAGGAGAAGATCATGATGAAGACTGTTTTTGTTGCCTTTGGCACAAGTATCGCCTTGGGCATGTTCTCGGCTCCGGCGGCCATGGCGGACGATCTTGATGACGGATTTCGCATCATCCAAGATATCTTCACTGTGCATCACCCGAACCGCATTCTTGTTTGCGATTATGATGATGACGATGATGGTGGGCAAAGGTGCTACTATGTCCGCCGGGGCCATACAATCTATAGAGACTATGATGACGACGATGGTCATTGGCATAGGTACGACGACGACGATGATGATGGCGGAGGTTGGGGCGACGATGACGACTGACCCCAAGACCAAAGAACTCAAAAGGGCCCGGATCGAAAAACCGGGCCCTTTCATTTTGTCTCAATCAAGGTAGTCCTAGTTGGTTTCTGGCAAAGAATGCCCCTGCAAGGGAAGAAACGGGTACGCCTCCGGCATCCGGCCTCGTGGTGCGCGGAGTTGATTGGGCAGGATCCATGGATTGGGCCGCGCCCATTCCCATCTGATCGCTGTCAGGTCCTGATCGGGATCCGTGAATTGCTGCTTAGCCCGCCCGTTCAGTGACTTTTGAACATCGGCATAGACAGCCACATCCGGATAACCGCGTTCGGCCCATGCAGCCTCAAGCACTTGGGCAAAATCGTAGGTTATGTCGGGGCGGCCCAATACGTTTCTTGCCTGGCGGAAATTCATGACCTCATAGGGGTCGATCTCCCATGTCTCGCTGCCGTCAGCGGCAATGATGCGGAACACGCCTTCGCTCTTCCGATCATAGATGCGCATCCGCCACGAGAACCGATGACCATCGCCGCTCCAACCCACAAGGTTACTAAAGAGGACCTGACGTTGGGGTGCGACGATCTGCACAGCGAACCACAAGGTCAACGCAGCAAGGCCGACCGGTGCAAGGCGGAAACTGGCACTTGGAAGTGGCGGCAGTGCAGGGAGTGTCTCGAACCGCCCCAGAAGCGCACGCAGAAGGCGTTGCGGCCAGTCAGGTGCGAAAAATATCGTTGAGAGCGCCAGCGTGATCCAAGGAAAGATACCGATGTTGAAAAGTTGTGCGTTCGACCAATGGAAGAAGGCATACACAATAAACACGGAGAGCCGGGTGCGGTGCCAAAGCAATAGGGGTGCGCCGACGACATGCAGGACAATCACGCCCCAAGATGCCAAAATGAAGGAGACATCGTACTGAAAGAGCGCTCCGAAGAACACCTCGTCTTGCTTCCCCGTGAGCCACGTTCGTAAAGGCTCACCTCGCAGCCAGTCATCGGTGATCTTAACAACACCCGCATAAATCAGGATAATCTCAAGCTGGAGCTTGAGCGCGGCAACCGGCCAACGTGGGATCACAACGCTGCGTAAATGCGGCCAAAGCCAAGCATCAAAAGAGAATGCCCGATGTGCTGGCATGAAACAGAGCAGTATCCCAAACAGGATGACCATGTAGTTGTGGTTTAGGTACTGGGTGCGGTCCAGCAGAAAGAAGTAAGCAAAGATGCCGGTAAGCGCGACGATGGAAACGCGGTAGAACGCGCCGAGTGCAACCAGCAAACCGAAAAGCCCAACCCCGCCCCACAGGATGTGAACCCAGGGTTCTGGAAGGGTTTGAACAAAGTCGAAGAAGGGGAAATTGAAATCAGGTTCGACGTAGTACCGTGTGATCCGGTCATACTTGACATATCGCCACCAGTCCCAAGCCAGGATCAAACCAAAGGCAATCCGGATGACAACAAGCGATTGGATACTTGTTGGCGTTTCAAGATAAGTGCGGAGCCTCGGCAAAACCGTTGAAAACCTGGTCATCTAGCCCTCCATCGAAATGCGATTCAGGGGGAATACGGACCGAAGTGGCTTCGTATTCCATCATACCGCGCACGCAACTCGTCTTGCCGCACACAAGTTTGCCGGTATCTAATGAAGATGACCATGCCTGAACACATCCGGATCATTTATGACGGCGACTGCCCGTTCTGCTCTGCATATGTGAAAATGGTGCGTCTGCGTGAAGCTGTGGGCACCATCGAACTGATTGATGCCCGTTCGGATCATGAAGTCATCGACCGGATCAAAGCGGCCAACCTGAACCTTGATCGGGGCATGGTTGTTGAAATGGGTGGGCAATTGCAGCATGGAGAGGCCGCAATGACCGCTCTGGCCATGATGACCACTCAAAGTGGTCTGTTTAACCGGATCATGCGGTTGATGTTTTCCCGGCCGCCAATCGCCCGCATTCTCTATCCGCCGCTGGTGGCGGGGCGTGCCTTGACACTACGCCTATTGGGGCGCCGCAAGATTAACTACTAGCACCGGACAGCCGCTTGGCTTCTTCCTCTACCGACATAACGGGACCGGCTTCTGTGTTCCGCATCCAGGCTTCCAGAACTTCAAGCGCGCTGGCAGGAGCAAATTGCGTTTCATCGGGCAATTCGACTGCCGCAGCGAAACGCAACTCCCACCCGGTTTCTGTGCGACATCCGACGCCAATCAGATCTGACCTGTCTTCAAGTCTCGCTTCAAACTCCCGGCAAAAAGCGCCATCAGCCGCTTCGAACGATGCGATAAGCCGTGTATCGATGCCATCGCTCTCGACGCTTGTTCCGGATGCTGCGGTCTCCAGCGTTGCGACAACGGGCGCAAGATCAAATGCGGCGGGATCACTTTCGGTCGGGTCAAGCAGGAATGTACCAAGGCCCACACCCAGCAATAGGCTCGCAGCGATAGTACCCAGCCAAGCGGATCGCACCGGCCAACCCATTGGCCTTATAGGAACTATCTTGTTGTCACCCGAATCCGTTACCGTGTGTTCCGATGCGGCAATAGTTGACCTGATACGCTCCTTCAAAGCCTCAGGCACCGCCTCTAAAGGCATGGCGTTCTGCGCAAGCTCTGTACTGCGGACAAACGCGTCCAACCGCGCCCTCAGATCCGGGTCATGCATCACAGCTGCCGCCACCCGCGCATGTTCAGCACCCGCCAAAGCACCATCGGCATAGGCCATCAGATCTTCGTCCGAGACTGTCATTGCGAAGGTGTCTCCGTCTTACCATTCGTGTGTTTGGCATACGTAGCAGCTGTGGGGGTTATTCCAACAGCTGCTGCAAGGGCCAGACGGCCCCGCGCAAGACGTGACATGACGGTACCAATCGCGATGTTCAGAACGTCGGCGGCTTCGCGGTAGCTCAAGCCTTCGACACAGACCAGAACGACTACGTCACGCTGCCCGTCTGGCAACGTTTGGATCGCCTCCAATGTCTGACGGACCTCCAGTCTTAGCTCAGGGCTGGCTGCATTGTCTGAAATAAATTGTGTCGTATCATCGATGTGGACATGCGGACCGCGTGCGCTTTGTCTGCGCATCTCATCAATCCAGGTGTTTCGCAGAATGCGCAGAAGCCAAGGCGCAAGCTTCTTGGTTGGGTCATATTGCTGACTTTGCTTCAAAGCCTTCTCGACCGTGATTTGCACCAAATCATCAGCAAGATCCGGCTGCCTTGTCAGCGAAATCGCATATCTGCGCAGGTTTGGGAGGAGATCTAAGACCTCGTTGATGAAGCGGTCTTGCATCGAAAAACCTAATTCGAAGGAATTCTTGGAATAAGTCTGCGTGCTTTACGTAATCTAGGTGAAGCAAAGAGGTAAAACCATGTCCTACAGCGTATACCTGCCGATCCGAGTTCTCTTGCTGGCCGCAATTCTTGGCCTTTCTCCCCTTTCGCATCTACTGCCAGGTGGGCCCAACTTGGCTTACGCAGATAACGACGATGACAATGATGATGACGACGATGACGGGGGGCGCCGTTTCTCTTCAGATGACGATGATGATGATGACGGAGGCCTAGCGCCTGTAGCGACCTCAAGCCCGAACCGCGCGCCTGATGAAATCATTGCTGCAGATCTTTCTGACGCCGATCTGGCCCTACTTCTTGGTGAAGGGTTTGAGCTGTTACAGCAAATCGATGCCACTCCGACACTCGTCCGCCTGCGCATCCCACAAGCCCTGACACTGGATGCTGCACGCGTCCGTGTTCGCGCATTGCCCACAGGCTTGTCCGCCGACTTCAATCACTACTACCGAGGATCGCAAGGCACCTGTGATAGTCCAGAATGTCCAGCCCTGGAACTCATTGGATATCCAAAGGCAGGGATATGTGCACTGACTGATGTGCGTATCGGTATGGTCGATACGGGCATCAACACCGGACATGAGGTGTTTAGTGGCAGTGACCTGACAGTTCACCGCATTTCCGACGAACGCCTCGACCCATCGCGTGCTATCCACGGCACCTCAGTCGCGGCCATCCTGATCGGCGCACCGGACAGCCGGTCGCCCGGGCTGCTGCCGGATGCCACTCTACTGGCGGTCGACGCTTTCTACCGCGCTGGCGCGGATGAAAGAGCAGACGCGTTTTCAGTGGCGGCTGGCATCGACTGGCTTCGCGTTCGTGACATTGACGTTCTCAACCTCTCTCTTTTCGGGTCCGAGAACATCGTTTTGAAAGAGGCCATCGACCGCATCGTGATCGAAGATGTTCTGGTCATCGCAGCGGCTGGAAACAATGGCCCGCGCAGTGCACCAGCCTTTCCGGCAGCCTACAACACGACCGTTGCTGTTACCGCAGTGGACGCACGCGGTTCCGTCTACCGCCGCGCAAGTCAGGGTACGCATATCGATCTTGCAGCACCTGGTGTCGATGTCTGGACGGCTGCATCCATATCCGGTGCGCGCTGGAAAACCGGAACATCCTTTGCAGCCCCATTTGTCACCGCGGCGGCAGCATTGTCACGGGATGCACAACCTGACAGCACTGCCGCAGAAATTCGAGAGCAACTGATGAGTTCTGCGCGCGATCTTGGAGCTCCGGGCCGAGACGAGGTGTTCGGAGCCGGGCTTCTGAACATGGGAGAGACCTGCGGCGTGGTCAAGACGGAAGGATAGCGACCACGACCGGGGTGTGACGCGGATTTCGAACGCTACGTGAAGCGCGACTAACGTGTTTATGAACGGGAAATAAATCCCGCATTAAGGGAAAATTTTGCCCTTCTGTGAATGGATTTCCCGTTCTATGCAAGTTGCAGGAACAGACAGTTTGACCTCGGAACCCGGCCACACTTCAGGCTGCAGGCATGACTAAAGAAGCGATGGCATCGCTTGTCCGCTAAACATCTCTTTTGTCTTTCCGTTACTGCAGCCCGTGAATTTTGAACTGTATCGCAATCAATCAACGAAGGAAGGTAAGAGATGACGATCTTTGAGACCACCTTACGCGATGGAGAGCAGCAGGCGTTCCTTCATTTTTCGGCAAAGCAGAAGGGCAAGCTTGCGGTCTTGTTGGAACAGCTTGGCGTGGATGTGATCGACGCCGGTTTTCCTGCAGCTTCGGATGTGGATCGGGACGGCGTGACCGAGATCGCCAGTGAGACCGATGCCGTTACGCTGAGCGTTCTGACAAGGCCGATCAAGAAAGACATCAGACGTGCATATCAAGCATTGAAAGGTGCCGAGCATCGATCCCGGATTGGAACATCGGCGCGTCCGTTCGATCTTCTGTCGACGTCTGAAGGCTCGGCGGGTCGCGCCCGGCAAAAGACCATCGAAAGGTCTTGCGATCTGATGACGGAGGCGCGCACCTACTTTCCTGAAGCGCAGTGCTATCTGGTTTGTGCGGGCAATCGCGATCTCTCGTTCCTGGCGGACCTGAGTGCATCTGCTGTCGATGCGGGGGCTACGCATATTGTCGTAGCCGATACACTAAGCACGACTGAGCCAAGTGGTTTTGGTAAGATCGTGAGCCGTATCAAGTCCGCCTTGCTGCCGGAGGTCACTTTAGGCGTCCATTGCCATAACTTGCTGGGCTTAAGCCTTGCCAATTCGATTGCCGGGGTCAGAGCGGGTGCGTCGCAGGTCGAGGTGACGATTGGAAACACCGGCGATGGCGGCGGCAATACGGCCTTGGAGCAAATGCTGGCATGAGTAGCCATGCCTAAAAGCAGCAGTGTTGCATCGGCCCGCGAAACAACCGCATCTTGGGCAACAACGCCGAAGGACAGCGCCGCCAACAGCATTGCACCGCCATCAACGCGCAAGATATCCGAGGCAATGGCAAGCGGTGTGATCAGGGCCGCAAGCGCCAGCACGAGAAGCAGGTTCGCGATATTACTTCCGACAACGTTACCAACGGCCACATCAGGCGCTGCCGCCAGCATGGCCTGTATCGCGACGACCAACTCCGGTGCAGACGTGCCAAATCCCATGACCACAAAGGCCACGATGACGGGCGGTATCTTGAATTCCACAGCAAGCCGTTCGATACCGTCAACCAGCCAATCCCCGCCATAGAACAGGAGCGTTCCGCCAAGGGCCAGAAACAGCAGGGGCAGACCCACTAGTCCGGCGCCCCGAAATCAAGATTGTCGGGGCGGTAGTTGAACAACTCAATCCGGGGTGGCTTGCCGTTGCCCAATCGCAGCGCTGTCAGGCTTGCGGGTGCAACGGGTATGATATGCGCGGGCTGAAGCCCGACATAGCGTTGCAGGAGGGCCCGGATGACGCCGCCATGGCACACCACCAAGAGGTTTTCGCAAGGCGTGCGGCGCTCATCCTCGATCACGTCGCTGACGCGGTCTGTAAAATCAGCCCATGCCTCGCCACCGGGTGGCGCAACGGTGCCCGCCCGCCAGCCCTGATAGCTGTCTTCGTCTTCCTTGCGAATGTCTGCTATGGCGCGGCCAGTCCAATCGCCGACATCAATTTCCCGCAGCCCTTTTGAAAGGCGTGGGGCATCAACACCAAGGTGCTGACTGGTCTGATGCACGCGCTTGAGATCAGAGGAAACGGTGCGGCAAGGCGCGATGCCTTCGATCACGGGGCGCAAGGTATCTGCCTGTGACTTACCAAGCTCCGACAGACCAATGTCAGCCTGTCCCTGAAGACGGCGGGCGGCATTCCATTCTGATTGCCCGTGGCGGACCAGTAGCAGGCGCATCAGCCGATCCTCGTGCCGTCGGGGGCAAACCAACTGTCCGGTTCGCTGGGCAGGTGGAACTGCACGGTCTCACCGATCCGAACCGAAGGAGCGTGATCGACAATGGCGGTCAAGCGCAGCCCGTCGCGCAGCCCGGTGACCATGGTGCGTCCCGCGATGGTGCTGGTCTCAACCAATTCCATGGGCAGAGTGGTGTCGCCTGCCTGATCGCTCACTGTCATATTCTCGGCCCGGAACATCGCCATGCAGTCATCCGCAGGCGGCGAAAAGGCCATGTGACGACCCCCGACCTTGAACCCCGTACCATTTTTGATCACGGGCACCATGTTGTTTGGCGGTGTTCCGACAAAGGTGGCGACAAAGGCGGTTTCGGGCCGGTTGATCAGGTCGGCTGGTGCGCCGAATTGCTGCACGCGGCCCTTATCCATAACCGCGACATGGGTGGCCATGGTCATCGCTTCGATCTGGTCGTGAGTGACGTAGACGGTTGTTGCTCCGGTGGCGCGGTGCAGGCGCATGAGTTCGGTCCGCATCTCGACCCTGAGTTTCGCGTCGAGGTTTGAAAGCGGCTCGTCAAACAGCAGGACGGAGGGCCGTGGCGCAATGGTGCGGGCGATGGCGACGCGCTGTTGTTGCCCGCCCGAAATCTCGTTGGGGTACCGGTCGGCAAGGCTTGCGATGTCCAGCAGGTCCAGGACCTCGCGCACCCGTTCTGCCCGTTCGGCCTTGGGCATCGACATGACCTTCAGCGGCCAGTCCACGTTTCCCCGCACCGACATATGGGGCCAGAGCGCGTAGGACTGAAATACGAGGCCCGAGTTCCGCTTGGCGGGATCGACGGCCCAGCCACGGTCGCCATCCGACACCGTCTGGCCATCAAAGATGATCTGCCCTTCGGATGGCAATTCCAAGCCGGCGAGCATGCGCAAAAGCGTGGTTTTGCCACAACCCGATGGGCCAAGAAGGACAAGGAACGCGCCATCCGGTACAGAGATCGAGACGCTCTTGACTGCCTCAATCGTGCCGAAGCGTTTGGTGAGATTGCGTATTTCCAGCATGAGAGACCTTTAGTTTTGCAGCCAGGGCTGGGATTTGGATTGCAGCCTGCTGGCAAGCAGGCTCGCGGCAATAGAGACAAACAGGATCACAACGGTGATGGCATTGGCGAATTGCCCAAAGCCTTCGGAGGCGTAGCGGTAGGCAACCACGGACAGGACCGGCATGGTTGGCGTAAACAGCAGCACCACCAGCGACAGGTCGCGGACGATTTTGACAAAGATCAGGATACCGCCCGCCATCAGCCCCCGGATGGCCAGCGGGACGATGATTGCGCTGAGGCGGCGGGCGAACCCGGCACCAGTCATGCGGGCGCTCTCCTCAAGCTCACCGCCCACCTGTTGGATGACAGCCCGCCCTGTCTGCACCGAAAACGGCAGCAGGTAAGCAGTGGCGGCAATGACCAGCAGCGCGAAGGTGCCGTAGAGTGCAGGAAAGGGCCCAATCGGGGCGCCGAGATAGCCAATGTAAGCCGCGCCAAAGGCAATGCCGGGCACCAGAAGGGGCAGAAAGCTGACTTGTGTGATCGCTGCGGACATCCACCCTTCGCGGTAGCGGGCCGTGGTGTAGGAGGCGAGCAAACCCACAAACATGCCTGTGAAGGCCACTGCCACGCCCAGACCGAGGGTGATCGTAAGTGCACGTACAATGTCCGCGTTATGCGCGATCCCGGGAATGCCCTGGGCAAAGCTCCGATCACTTTGACCAATCCAGTAGTGCAGCGTCCAGTCCGAAAAGAGGTTGGCGGAGGACGGTGCGAGGCTGGAGGCGACAAGAACGACCACAGGCACCACTGTGGCCGCCACCAAGATCACCATCGCGATGGCAAAGAGAGGCCAGCGCACCCCGCGCAGATCAAACCGTTTGGCGCGCCCACCCTTGCCGGTGATCGTGGCGTAGGACCGGCGACCGGACACCAACCGGTTGCCTGCCCAAAGGAAGGCCGCCGAAATCAGCACCAAGAGGATGCCGATCACATAACCGCGCCCGACCTGGCCCACTTCGATCATTCCAAACAGCCGGGTCGAAAGCGTTTGCATCCGCACCGGCAACCCAAGAAGCGCAGGTGTAGCGAAGTTTGACACGGCCCCGGCAAAGCAAAGTGATCCGGCGGCAACAAGCGCGGGCATGGTCACCGGCAGGACGATGCCCATCAGAATGCGCCGCCCTTTTGCGCCCGCGATTTGTGCGGCTTCGACAAGGTCAGAGTTCACGGTTGCCAAAGCCGCTGCGATGATGGTGAAGGCCAGGCTGAAATAGTGCAGCGTCAGCACGATCAGGGTGGGCACAATGCCCCAGGCCAGCCAATCCGGGATGTCGACGCCCATGCCCTGCACCCATCCCACTTGCCCACCAACCCGGTCATTGCGGAACAATGCGCCCCACGCCAGTGCCGCTGCAAAGGATGGGATCATGAAGGGCAGGGTCGCCATCACGCCGATGGTCTTGCGAAACGGGACATTGGTCATCACCACGAGCCAAGCCAGAAAGCCACCCAGCAGGATGCAACCCGCGCTTACGATCACACCGATCAACAGCGTGTTGCCCAAGGGCTTATAAAACAGGTTTGTGGACAGACGCCCGCTCAGCACATCGCTCCAAGCGCGGATCGTGTCAGGCTGCAGCGTGAAGAGCACAGTGCGGATCAAGGGCAGAACGATCAGCGCGATCAGGATCGCCAAGACCACTGTTTTGAGCACCGTGCCCGGTCCGAACAGCACGCGCCGTCCTTGTCCACTTATGGATGTGTCCGCCATCAAGGTCATCCTTGCAGTCTTGGATTAAATCGGTGCGGGGGCTGGTGTGTGGTCACGCCAGCTCCCGCCGCAAAGCAAGCGCTATTGCAGAGTCAGAACGAGATCACCGACGTCGGCGCGGATCGTCGCTGTTTCGGCTGGGGCGATCCGCCATGCGGTGAAGTCGTCAAGCGGCACCGCATCCGGGTGAGGGGGGATATCGGTTCGGGTAACGTAGTCTCCGGCCACGTAGAAGGGGGCAAGGCCGGGGCCGCCGGTCTCACTCTCATCTCCCATCAGGAAATCGATGACCAAGCGGGCGGCTGCGGGGTTCTGCGGCTCGGAGGCGAGGGCGAGTACGGCGGGAAAGATGATGCCCGGTGCGGGTGCGACGCTGTTGGCAACTTGCAGTGCCCAGCCTTCATCCGCATTGTCGCGGCGGTCGGAATAGCTTGTGAAGCCCACCGGCGGGTTGTCCTGCCCGATTGCACCCACGGCGACGTTCACGTCATCGGTTGACCCAACAAGGATCAGATCGTTCTCAAACAGGTCGATGATAAAGCGCTCACCGGCATTGGCCGCACCATCCAGATCAATGGCCTGTCCGAAATGCGCCTCGTATGCGGCGGTCATCTCGTCCGCGCGCAGCACGATCTCGGTCATCAGATCGAGGTAGTCGCCACGTTGAAGCGGATCCACCATGACAACGCGCCCCCGCCAATCATCCGTCGTCAAAGCCCACAAGTTGTCGATGGGCGCGCCGTCTGGGTTGAATTCTTCGTTATACATCAGGACCTTGGTGGACAGCCGCTGTGCCAAGAGCGGGCTGCGGTATTCTTCCGGCACACGGTCGGCCACACGTGGCGGCACGTAGGGCGCAATGATCCCCGTCTCCAGAAGCTCGGTCAAAACAACCGGTGTGTCCGAGATGTAGATGACATCGGCATTTGTCACGCCCGCCTGTGCTTCGGCCTTCAGGCGCGCGATCTGCTCGGTCGATGAAATGTCGAAGCCTTGCAAATCAATGTCCGGATACGCCTCTTCAAAGGCGGCTTCGACCCGGCCAATTCGGCTGGTGAAGGAGTAGACGACGACCGCTCCTTCTTCCTGCGCGCGCGGCAACAAGTCCTGCGGCGTCATGTTGTCGATGTGCCCATCAGCCATCGCGGCAGTAGACAAAAAGATACCTATCGCGCCGAGGCGCGTTGCAGTCAGTCGTTTCATGTTTTGCTCCCGTGGGCCCTAGATCATTCGAACCGCTCGATCAGCTGGCCCAGCCGGTCGAGTTTCTTCAGCGTCTCCTCTTTCGCTGTAAGACCTGCCGCAATCACGATGGCGTTGCAGACCGTCATCGGAACGATCAATGTCTGGAATGCGTCCGGATCACCTGATCGCGGTGCGGCAAGTAGGTAGTCGGGTCTGGGCGCGAGAAGTGCGCCGGATTTTCCCGAAATCACAACCATCTTCGCGCCGGCCTCCTGGGCAACTTCCACCAGCGCGGAATATCCCCGGGGTTGTCGACGAAACGCAAAGCTCAGCACCACATCACCGGGGCCAATGCCCAACAGCTGTTCAGCCAGCCCGCGCGGATCCAACAGAAGATGCTGGACATCCTTGCCGAAACGGCGAAAGCGCTTGACCATCATCAATGCCAGGATTTCAGCGTTGCCGTAGCCATAGACAAAGATGCGTCGTGCGCCCATCAACAAACCCGCCACTTCGGCAATCTGATCGGCGTTGATGAACTCCTCGATCCGTCCAAGCGCCTGGGCCTCGTCCAGCGCCAGCTTGCCCAGAATCGTTTCCGGCGTGTTTGTCGTGATGGTCTTTTCAAACCGGGTTGCGGTCTCATGCGTTGCGATGAATTCGTCACGCAGGGCATCGCGAAATGACGCGTAGCCATCAAACCCAAGTTTTTTGGCAAGACGCGATGCGGTTGCTTCATGCACCCCAACGGCACGCGCCAGTTCGCCAGCCGTCCCGAGGGCTGCAGCGGTCGGCTTCTCTATGACCGTTTCCACGAGCCGACGTTCACTTGGCGTCAAGCTCGGCGCCTGATCTGATATCTTGTCAATAAGGGACATGTTAGTCTTCCAAAGACCGCCGTGCATCAGTTCTTGCACGATTCTTTTATTTTTGCAAGTTTACTTGCATGGCGCTCTGCAGGCCTTCGTGAGCGATTATGTCAGTTGACGAGGTTGCCGCTTCGAATAGTTGATGGTCACGCCTTAGCCTACGGTGACTTCGGCGCTGATTGTCGGCGGATGGTGTTCCCAACAAGAAAGGATGGCAAACGACCGAGGCGCACCTGTGTTAAATGGGCAACACCCATACATTGGTTGTACGGGGCAGCGATACAGGGGCTTTCACGCCGACCATGTGCGAGGTGTGTAAGCAGATCATGAAGAGCAAGGAGTATTGTGGTAGGAGCTTTTTCCCAGCTGACGACTATATCTGGCTGAATGCGAAATGGGTGACCGGGACCTGTGGGGACGCGTCGGGTTGGCGAGAACTAAATACCGCTCACCACCTGGTAAGGATCGTTAAAGACCTTGGCACCATGTTGGGGATTAGTTTCGAGGGCGATACAGTAGCTGAATACTCCTAACAAGGGAACCTGTTCTAAGCCCGATCAGTTCGCTTCATGGTCGATCACTGTACTTATTCTGCACTCGGCCTCGAGGTGCTCCAAGAAAATAAGCCTATGTGCTTGATTATTTTGGCTCCGGCGGTAGGGATCGAACCTACGACCAATTGATTAACAGTCAACTGCTCTACCGCTGAGCTACGCCGGAACGGTTCGCGCCGTATAGCAAGGCCGATTCAGGTCGTCCAGAGGGTTTTGTGGGCCGGCGAACAAAAAATTCAAACTCCACCGATGCGCACAAAATGAGCGTCATGTGCCAATGGATCGTGGGCTTCGATTTCTGATCGCCCCAACAGGTCGATCAGATGCGCCAATACGTTGCGCGTGGCAGCAGGCAAGAGAGCCTTAGGCGTATCCACATAGACTTGTTGGGCGATCTTCGCTGCGGTGGTGGGTCCTTGGTCGAGGGTTGCGAGAATGGCGGCTTCTCGGCTGCGGCGATGCGCGATCAACCACTCCAGCCGTGCTGTCGGGTCAGTCACCGGCCCTCCGTGCCCGGGATAGAAAACACGCCAACGTTTCCTGCGCAGCTTTTCGCAGGAGGCCATGAAATCTGTCAGGTCGCCGTCAGGGGGAGACACCAGCGAACTGGCCCACCCCATGACGTGATCCGCCGTCAGGCACGCGTCGCCAAACCCAAGGCAGATATGATTGCCGAGATGCCCGGGTGTGTGAATGACCTCAAGTTGCCAATCCGGCCCCTTTATCACATCTCCGTCGCGTAGTCGGGTGTTGGGCGCAAAGGAGGTATCAATGCCTTCTCCTCCGCCCGCAAGCCCGTTGTCTGCAAGTCTCTGCATGACGCTGCTTCGTCCTTCCATGGCCGTTCCAAACGCAAGCACAGGTGCACCGGTCGCGTCGGAAAGAGGGCGCGCCAAAGGGGAATGATCCAGATGTGCATGTGTCACGATGATATGAGAGACATGCTGTTCTGAACCGATCGCTCTCATGATCGCCTCAAGGTGCGCTGCGCTGTCCGGGCCCGGGTCGATGACCGCCAGACCGGTCGTGCCGACGAGGTAAGTGTTTGTACCTCGATAGGTCATCGGAGATGGATTCGGTGCCACTATGCGCCGCATCCCGGGTTCCAGTACCTCGGAGACACCAATGGGTGGGTCAAAATCGTCTGGCGGCAACATGGTGGTCTTTCGTCCGGGATCACGGCTCGCTAAGGTTTACGCCATGTCCTTTGCCTGGCTCAAACATTATATGCCCCGTGGCATTTACGCGCGCGCAGCATTGATCCTTCTGCTGCCGGTTGTTGTGGTGCAGCTTGTCGTGTCCGTCCTTTTTGCCCAGCGTCATTTCGAAGGTGTGACGGTGCAGATGGCTGACACGGTCGAGCGCGAGATAAACTTGGTATTGAACGTTTTGTCGGATCTTCCAGGTGATGCCGATGTGACGCAGGCTGTGTTCGAGGCAGCCGGTCCGCTGGACATGGTTGTTCAGCGTATTCCGGAGGAGGCATTGGATGTGCCCAACCGACGCGATTGGGATGACTTTTCCGGGCGTGTCGTGATCCGACGTTTGGGGGAGACGATCCCTGCGATCCGTTCCTTTGACCTGTCCGGAAGCGGCTCGGTCCAGATCGCAGCCGACAGCGGGGCCGGGCCCGTTTCCATTTCATTTGACAGACGCCGCGTTTCGGCCCGTAACCCGCACCAATTGCTGGTCTACATGGTCTTCTTCTCGGTTCTTACGACCTTTGTGTCGTTCATTTATTTGCGCAATCAATTGCGCCCGATCCGGAGGCTTGCACGTGCCGCCGAAGCGTTTGGCCGGGGACGTCATCTGGCCTACGTACCGGCGGGCGCCACTGAATTGCGGGCTGCGGGCACTGCTTTTGTTGATATGCGCAACAGGATCGAACGGCAGATGGAGACACGGACACTCATGTTGTCAGGTGTCAGCCACGATTTGCGCACACCTTTGACGCGGATGCGATTGGCCCTTTCGATGGTTGATGATGACACGCGCGAAACGCTGGAAGCCGATGTCGACGACATGCAGAACATGATCGACGCGTTTCTTGACTTCGCGAAGGGCGATGGAGAAAGCGAGCCGGAGGCGGTAGATCCAATTGCACTGGCTCAAACACTTGTCGAAGATGCGCAGCGGGGTGATCAACCGGTGGCATTGCACGAGGTGAGCGGGCAGGGCACCGTTATGCTGCGCCCGATAGCGATGCGTAGGGCGCTTGGTAACCTGATCAGCAACGCGGTGCGCTATGGCAGGCGCGCCGAGGTCAGCGTGACACTGACCGAAAAGTCGCTGCGTTTCCGGGTTGAAGACGATGGCCCAGGCATTCCGGAAGACCGCCGGGCCGATGCGCAGCGCCCATTTACCCGTCTTGATCCCTCACGAAATCAGGACAAAGGCGGTAGCGTCGGGCTTGGATTAGCCATTGCCACCGACATTGCACGCGCGCATGGCGGCGTTTTGCGCCTGGGCGAAAGCGAGCGACTGGGCGGCCTACGAGCTGATATCGTCATTGCACGCTGACATGCCGCTGCGGCACGCTTGCCGCGCGGGACGGATCGGTTTTACTGGCGGCACAGCACAGCAGGAGCGCCTGAAATGACACCCTACGACATGATCCGCGACCAACTTGGCAAAGCCGTTCCCTTTGCGAACCATGTGGGGGTCGAATTGCTCGAAGTTGGCGACGGTGTTGGTGTTGCGGCGCTGGACCAACGACCCGAAACATCCAACCACATCCAGACCCAGCATGCAGGTGCCATGTTTACATTGGGCGAGGCTGCATCCGGTGCTGCCCTTGCCGGTGCCTTTGGTCCAATGATCTTTCAGGCACGGCCCGTCGCGTCCGGCGCCAAGATCTCTTACGTCAAGATCGCAAAGGGACGGCTTGAGGCACACGCCAAAACCGAACGCCCGGGTCCTGAGCTCGTCAAGGAGTTGCAAGAGGTGGGCAAGACGGCCTTCGATATCAACGTTGATATCCGCGACGCCGATGGCGATACCGTTGTCACAATGACGGTTGGCTGGCACGTCCGAAAAGCATGAAAGGCGGCTGGTAGGCCCGGCAGGACTTGAACCCGCAACCAAAGCGTTATGAGCGCTCTGCTCTAACCAATTGAGCTACAGGCCCGCCTGGTCCCGGGGATAGCATTGCCACCCCGGGTGTCAAGACGAACAAAGCCTTAGAACCGGTAGCGCGCGCCGATGAATACTGCGTCAATGTCCTGGAAAGATTCCGTTGTCGTTTCTGCCTGGAAAGTGCGGACTCCTGCGTAGACTTCGGTATTGATGGGATCAATCCGCTGCACCGCAAAAATACTATAGCTTTGATAGCTGCTGCCGTTCACCGCCTGATCCGTGCCATCATAATAGTCGACCGCGAATGATGTGCTGCCCCATGGCAACAGGTCTTTCTTTTGATACCCGAGCTTGAGGTAGTTGAAACCGGGATCCTCGCGACCTGTCTGGTTCAAATCGTCCGAGCCTGAGGCAAAGGTCACGTTCAGCCCAGTTGGATCATGGAACGCTGACACCGATCCAGCGATACGGTCGGTTTCATCCAGTTGGGCGTATGTGATGCCGCTGCGCACCAGGAAATCCCCGAACTTACCATTGTATCGCAACGCAACGTCGTTCTGGCTGTCTTCACCGATCGATGCTGACACGACAAAGCCGCCACCGAAGGTGGGCGTATCATAGCGGAAGCGTTCAATCCGCGTGATGCCGTCAAAGTTTGAGAACAGCGACCCTACCGTGTTGCCCGAGAAGCCGCCGGCAGACGTTCGGAAAATCTGACCACCAGCGATCAGGCCCACGGCCGAGTTGTTGCCGATGAAGGTGCCGGACAGGTCAATCTCAGTGATCCCATTCGATGCTGCATCGCCCTGACCGTAGGCGAAGTTACCGTAGGGGGTGTTGGTAAACAGTTCGAACTTGCGCTCGTTCGACACGGAAGAGCTGATATCTGAATTCAGCTGGCTGACGCCGTTTGATGTAGAGAACTCGAATTCGTACTCGACCAATGCACCGACCACATAGTTGCCAAAGCTGTAAGCGGCCCTCGCCGTCAATCGTGTTGATGAATTGTCATTGTCGACAAAGAACTCGTTGCTCTCCACTCCGTCATCCGTGAACAGAAAAGCACGGTTGATTTGACCGCCGAGCGTGAAGGAAAACCCTCCATCCTCAACGTCCACAATCTCGGCCTGTGCGGGGGACACCGAAAGCGAGAGCGCCGTCAGGGATGATCCAATGAGAAGGCGGTGAAACGTCATGGCGATGTCCTTTGAGTGGTTGCTGTAAGAACTTTGTCACGTTCTCACCGCCTCGAATATGAGGTGTCACGAGAGGGTGACGCGCTGTGAGGGACGCGTGAAACGCGGCGCAGCGGCGCATAACCGCATTTCCTTTTGCAACGCCACCTGTCTTCACGTTAAGGGGCAGGCGAGCCCCGGGGAGATTGAGAATGACCACGAACAAGAACGGACTGACCTATGCGCAGGCGGGCGTCGACATCGATGCCGGTAACGCTCTGGTCGAGCGGATCAAACCGGCTGCCGCAGCCACGAAACGGGCAGGGGTTGCGTCCGGGTTGGGCGGGTTCGGAGGACTGTTCGATCTAAAGGCCGCCGGTTTTGTCGACCCGGTGCTGGTGGCCGCCACAGATGGTGTCGGGACCAAGTTGCGGATCGCCATCGATACCGGAAACGTGGACGGTGTGGGTGTCGATCTGGTGGCAATGTGCGTCAATGATCTGGTCTGTCAGGGCGCGGAACCGCTGTTCTTCCTGGATTACTTCGCCACTGGCAAGTTAGAACTTGATCAAGCAGCGCGCATCATTGAGGGGATCGCACGGGGGTGCGAGGCTTCAGGATGCGCATTGATCGGTGGTGAGACCGCAGAGATGCCGGGCATGTATCCTGCCGGTGACTTTGATCTTGCCGGTTTCTCTGTCGGCGCGATGGAGCGAGGCACGGCTCTGCCGGCGGGCGTGGCTGAGGGCGATGTGCTTTTGGGTCTTGCCTCGGACGGTGTGCATTCCAACGGCTATTCGCTGGTCCGAAAGATCGTCGAAACCTCGGGACTTGGCTGGGACGATGCCTGCCCATGGGGCGAAGGCAGTCTGGGTGCGGCGCTGCTGACGCCCACGCGGCTTTATGTCAAGGCGGCGCTGGC
>NZ_JBYNDP010000151.1:0-8163 GCF_059783535.1 Tateyamaria sp.
TGCAAGGACAAGATTGCCCCCAAGGCCCACCAACTCTCTGCAGATGGCAAGTTCAGCTGGGAAGAGGTCGAATGCCTCGGCTCCTGCGCCAACGCGCCAATGGCGCAGATCGGCAAGGACTACTACGAGGACCTGACCGCCGCCCGCATGGGCGAGATCATTGACGACCTGGCGGCAGGCACTGTCCCAACGCCAGGTCCGCAGAATGGGCGTTACGCATCTGAGCCGCTGAGCGGTCTGACCAGCCTTAAGGAATTCGACAGCGGGCACACGAAGTACAATGCCTCCGTTCAGCTCGCGACGGATATTGGGGATACGGTCAAGCGCATCGACGGGACCGAAGTGCCGTTGCTCGCGCCATGGGGCAAGGCGAACGCGTCTGCTGACGCCAGCAACGCCAATAAGAAGCCTGCCCCCAAAGCTGCAAAGAAAGCGCCTGCGAAGGCAGCCAAACCCAAGGCAAAGCCCAAAGCGGCCGCACCGGTAACTGAAAACAAATCTGATGAAAAACAATCAGATAAGGCTGTCCCCGCGGGGACAAAACCGGCGCTGCTGTCCGCAGCTCGCGAAGGCGGGGCAGATGATCTCAAGCTGATCAAGGGCGTCGGACCGGGTCTTGAGAAAGAGTTGAACGCGGCGGGCGTGTTCCATTTCGATCAGATCGCATCGTGGACGGCCGATGAGGTTGCATGGGCTGATCAGAACCTCGTGCGCTTCAAGGGTCGGGTGAGCCGTGACAATTGGGTCACGCAGGCACAGGCCCTCGCGCGGGGAGACGAGACAGAATTTTCCCAACGCGCGAAAAAAGACGATATCTATAAAGAATAACATCCTTAGACGGGGGAGAAATCTTTATGGACAAGAACGAGGGAATGATCAGTTGCGCCGTGGGCTGCTGGCTGGTCGCGCTGCTGGGCGGCGTTTTGGCGGCGATGCTGCTGATGGTGTTGGGCGGTTGGACGTTTATGCAGGGCGTGTTCATGGGCGTCGTTGTGTTTGTCGTCGCCGGTGCGCTTCTTAGCTGGATCATTTGCAAACCACTGCCAGCGGTCGGTGAAGCGTCAGTTGAAGAAGCGAAACCGGAAGAAGCTGCGCGTCCCGTGGCAAAAGCGGCAGCTCCTGCTGCTGCGGCGTCTGCAGCTACAACTGCCGAGCCCGAGATCAAACCTTCGACGCCATTGCCGGGCGAAGCCGACCTGGCGGCGCGCAAGGGCGAATGGAAATACGAGGCTGAGCCAAAGGCTGATGAAAAGTCAAAGGCCAAGAAAACTGCCAAGAAACCCGCTGCCAAGAAAAAAGCGGCCGAGCCAGCCGCTGCAGCAGGCGAGGGCACCAAGCCAGAGACGCTGTCTGCCGCGCGCGAGGGCGGTCCCGACAACTTGAAAGAGATCAAGGGCGTTGGGCCGAAGCTGGAAGCGCTCCTGCATTCGATGGGGTTCTACCATTTCGACCAGGTTGCAAGCTGGGGCGCTGACGAGGTGGCCTGGGTCGATCAGAACCTGCAAGGCTTCAAGGGGCGCGTCAGCCGTGACGATTGGGTCACGCAGGCCAAGATCCTTGCTGAAGGCGGGGAAACCGAGTTCTCCAAGAAGGTCGGAAAGGGCGACGTTTACTGACGCATGTCTGATCAACTTGATCCGAAACTGGCCCGGCAGGGCCGTATTGCGGCCCTTGTCATTGCAGGGGCCGCTTTGTTGTCGGTGTTCGCGCCGGTGATTGTGCAGGGTCTTGGTTTACCCGCGCGTTACGAAATTCTGATTTTGCTTTTTGCATTGGCTGCGTTCATTTGGTCTCTGGTGGTTGCCATCAGGATTTGGCAAAAGAGCCGTGACAACTGATAGCCCCGCGCGCAGGGCTTCGAGGCAAAGGATAACACCCATGCTGGCTGACAAGGATCGCATCTTTACCAATATCTACGGCATGCATGATCGCACGCTGAAAGGTGCGCGGGCGCGTGGGCATTGGGATGGCACGGACAAGCTGATCCAGAAGGGTCGCGACTGGATCGTGCAAGAGATGAAGGACAGCGGCCTGCGCGGTCGAGGCGGTGCGGGATTTCCCACCGGTCTGAAATGGTCCTTCATGCCCAAGGAGAGTGATGGGCGGCCAAGCTATCTTGTTGTAAATGCGGATGAATCGGAGCCGGGCACTTGCAAGGACCGCGAGATCATGCGCCATGATCCGCACACGCTGGTTGAAGGGTGTCTGATCGCGTCCTTCGCGATGAATGCAAACGCTTGCTACATTTACATCCGCGGCGAATACATCCGGGAAAAGGAAGCGCTACAGGCGGCTATTGACGAAGCCTATGACGCAGGCCTGGTCGGCAAGAACGCAGCAGGCTCAGGCTGGGATTTCGAAATTTACCTGCACCATGGGGCGGGGGCCTATATCTGCGGTGAGGAAACCGCCCTGCTTGAATCGCTTGAAGGCAAGAAAGGCATGCCTCGCATGAAGCCGCCATTCCCGGCGGGCGCGGGTCTGTATGGCTGTCCGACCACCGTGAACAACGTTGAATCCATTGCGGTTGTTCCGACGATCCTGCGCCGTGGTGCGTCGTGGTTCTCTGGCTTTGGTCGTCCGAACAATGCCGGGACCAAGCTGTTCGCGATCTCTGGCCATGTGAACAACCCCTGTGTTGTCGAAGAGGCCATGTCCATCAGCTTTGAAGAGCTGATCGAAAAGCATTGCGGCGGTATCCGTGGCGGTTGGGACAACCTCAAGGCCGTGATCCCCGGGGGGTCGTCTGTTCCTTGCGTGCGCGGGGAGAAGATGAAAGACGCCATCATGGACTTCGACTATCTGCGGAATGATCTGCAGTCGGGTCTGGGCACGGCAGCGGTGATCGTCATGGATCAGTCGACAGATATCATCAAGGCGATTTGGCGGCTGTCCAAGTTCTACAAGCACGAAAGTTGTGGTCAGTGTACGCCCTGTCGCGAAGGCACGGGCTGGATGATGCGCGTGATGGAGCGGCTTGTGCACGGCGAGGCGGAGGTCGAGGAGATCGACATGCTGCTCGACGTGACCAAGCAGGTTGAAGGGCACACGATTTGTGCGCTGGGGGATGCGGCGGCATGGCCGATCCAGGGGCTGATCCGGAACTTCCGCGATGAGATCGAGGACCGGATCGCGGGCAAGCGGATTGCTGCGGAGTAACGCTACGTGCCTCGAGGACTCATTCCACCGCATTCCGGGACCTGCACCGTATGCGGTTACGAAAACGGATTCAGCTATGACCATGTCAAGAAGTGTGCGCAGTGCAAGGTTTTGCTGCGTGCGGACGGGTCTGTGAAGCCGAGCCCTCAAGCAGTGACTCTTCCATTTGTTTTGCTTGTTGTGGCAGCTCTTATTGGTGTGATGGCGCTTCTAACCTTTCTCGACCTCGTGGATTTGCTTTTTGTATAAAGTAGCTGATTGGCCAAGCGATGTTTCATCAACCACGTCATAGTCTTCGAAAGTCGGGCCTATGCGAGACAGTTTATCACCAAAACAAAGGTGAATTTGGTGCAGCTCTTTTGCGAGAGTTGCGTATTGATGTTTTGCAACCCAAGCATCCAATTCATGCCGTCAGCCTGCTCCGCCCCGCAACAACGCGCGTCGACTCCAACCATGTGATAGTGTTTGCTTTTGTTCGCGCCTTTGGCGCTTTGATTTTTGGACTGTTGATCGGTTAGATGCACCTCGCTGAATTCAACATCGGTACCCTGAAATACGACTGGGAAGACCCGCGTGTTGCGGATTTCCTTAACAATCTCGATCGTGTCTACGACATCGCGCGTCGGTCGCCGGGCTATATCTGGCATCTGGAAGGCGACGAGATGGAGGCGGCGCAGCTTGACCCCGATGGCCCGCTGGGTGGCAATCCGCGCACGGCGAGCACGCTATCGGTCTGGAAAGACGTCGAAAGCCTGCACAACTTCACCTTCAATACCGTCCACAAGCAGTTCTATGACCGCAAGGGCGAATGGTACGATCCGGATCAGGGATTGCGCTTTGTCATGTGGTGGGTGCCGGAGGGGCACAAACCCACAATTGCAGAAGCACTAGACCGCTTCCATCATCTTGAAAACCATGGCAATACTGACGCTGCCTTTGGCTGGGATCACCTGGCGCGCTAAGGTCAGAACCCTGGGGAGGAAACCGCATTGACCAAGACAAAGACCCGTGCATTGCCCGACATGCGGCCCGCACTTTTGACCAGCGCACTGTTGATCGCGGCCTTGCTGCTGTCTGCATGTCAGGAACGGCGTTCCGAGCGTGTCGCCTTTGATGGTGTGTTTTTCCGCGCAAGTTCAGGCAAAGTCGACAAGCAGCGGGAACAATTCGAAGTGAGCGTGAGCCCGGTCTCTGCATCCCTTGAGGGTGCCCGTGAAGCGGGGCGCTATGAAGCTGTACGCTATTGCATCAAAGAGTTCGGTTCATCTGATATGGCATGGATCGAAGGGCCGGATGCCGAGGACGGCAGGCTGCGTATTTCCGGGGATAAGCTGCTCTTGCGGGGCACCTGCACGCCAGCGTGATAACAACCGGTTTTCAAGGCGACATTTTGCGTCCTGACGGGTTGTGTCGGCCCGTGTTATTGCATAGCACAGACCTGCTTTCCCACATGGCATCAAAGTGATGCAGCACGTGGAGAGAAAATGATGCGCGCGATGACCATGGCCTTGATCCTTAGCCTGACTGCCGGGATAGCCTCGGCGAAGCCACACCTTCGGGATGTGCCTGAAATCGACGGCACCATTCTGGCGATTGGGATCGCGGACGAGATCCGCAAGAACTGCCCGAGTATTTCGGCCCGCATGTTCAGGGCGTTAAGCGTTGCGAATGGTTTGAAGGCCCGCGCCCGAAACCTGGGCTACTCGGACGAAGAGATTGATGCCTACCGCAAGTCTGATGCTGAACGGGAGCGTCTGAAGGCAAAGCGCAGGGCATATCTGAAACAAGGCGGCGTGACCGCTGGCCAGCCGGCAAGCTACTGTGCGCTTGGCCGCGCAGAAATCAATAAAGGCGGCCAGATCGGCGCCCTACTGAGGATGAACTGACGCATGAGCGACCTCCGCAAGATCATCATCGACGGCAACGAGATCGAGGTGGACGGGGCAATGACCCTGATCCAGGCCTGTGAAGAGGCGGGGATCGAAATTCCGCGCTTCTGTTATCACGAACGTCTGTCGATCGCGGGCAACTGCCGGATGTGTCTTGTGGAAGTTGTCGGCGGTCCACCCAAGCCTGCGGCCTCCTGCGCGATGCAGGTGCGCGATTTGCGCCCCGGTCCCGAAGGGCAGCCGCCGGTCGTGAAAACCAACTCGCCGATGGTCAAGAAGGCCCGCGAAGGCGTGATGGAGTTCTTGCTGATCAACCACCCGCTGGATTGCCCGATCTGTGACCAGGGCGGTGAGTGTGACCTGCAGGACCAGGCCATGGCCTATGGCGTCGATTTCAGCCGCTTCCGCGAGCCAAAGCGTGCGGTTGATGATCTGGACCTTGGCCCGCTTGTTGAAACCCACATGACCCGCTGCATTTCCTGCACCCGCTGCGTGCGCTTCACCACTGAAGTGGCGGGTATCACCCAGATGGGTCAGACAGGCCGCGGCGAGGATGCAGAGATCACGTCCTATCTGGGCGAGACCCTGGATTCGAACCTGCAGGGCAACATCATCGACCTGTGTCCGGTGGGCGCGTTGGTGTCCAAGCCATATGCGTTTACGGCCCGTCCGTGGGAACTGACCAAGACCGAGAGCATCGATGTGATGGATGCGCTTGGGTCCTCTATTCGCGTGGATACCAAAGGGCGTGAAGTCATGCGGTTCCTGCCGCTGAACCATGATGGCACCAACGAAGAGTGGATTTCCGACAAGACCCGCTTCGTTTGGGACGGCCTGCGTCGTCAACGTCTGGACAAGCCGTACATCCGCGAGAATGGCAAGCTGCGTCCAGCTTCCTGGGGTGAGGCGTTGGGCAAAGCATCCGAAGCGATCAAGGGCGCATCTTCGCTGGCCGGTCTGGTTGGCGATCTGGCGGCGGTTGAAGCAGCATACGCGCTCAAGGAACTGATTGAAGGGCAGGGCGGTATCGTCGAATGTCGTACGGATGGGGCGAAGCTGCCTTCGGGCAACCGCGCGGCTTATGTCGGCACAGCTGCTATTGAAGAGATAGACACAGCCGAAGCCATCATGCTGATCGGCACCAACCCGCGTCTGGAAGCGCCAGTGTTGAACGCGCGTATCCGCAAGGCCTGGGCACGTGGGGCCAATGTGGGTGTCATTGGTGAGATGCCGGATCTGACCTATAAGGCCAACCACATCGGGACAGATGCGACTGTCATCAACGATCTGCTGAAGCGCGATCATTCAGGAGTGCAGGAAAAGCCATCGGTCATCATCGTCGGCATGGGCGCATTGATCCGTGGGGACGGCGCGGCCATCCTTGCCGGGGCGCAGGCGCTGGCGGAAAGCACCAAGTCGGGTCTGATGATCCTGCATACGGCAGCGGGCCGCGTCGGTGCGATGGATGTTGGCGCCACAAACCCGGATGCGATGGCAGCCGTCGAGAAAGCGGATGTCATCTACAACCTCGGCGCCGATGAAATTGAAATCGGCGATGGGGCGTTTGTCATCTACCAAGGCAGCCATGGCGACCGCGGTGCGCACCGCGCCGATGTGATCCTGCCAGGGGCGGCTTATACAGAAGAGGGTGGCCTGTTCGTCAATACGGAAGGGCGACCGCAATTGGCGCAGCGCGCTGGTTTCGCACCGGGTGAAGCCAAGGAAAACTGGGCCATTCTGCGCGCGTTGTCGGGCGAAATGGGCGCGACCTTGCCCTATGACAGCCTTTCCGCGCTACGTCAGAAACTGGTGGGTGAGCATCCGCACCTCGGCGATGTCGATGTGGTGGCGGAGAACACAGGGGATGCCTTGGAAGCAGGTAAGATCGAAGGTGGCGTCCTTAAATCGACAGTCACCGATTTCTACCTGACCAACCCGATTGCCCGTGCCAGCCAGTTGATGGCGGAACTGAGCGCCAATGCCAAGGCCCGCCGGACGGAGGCCATGGCCGCCGAATGAAGGCCACGTGGCTCATATCCCTGATACCGCTCATGGCCTGCGAACCCGTGCCGACAGCTGAACAGTTCATCCCTGACTATCGGGGGGTGGAAACGAAGCTTTTGGCCGAGGATCTTGTGCAGTTTGATGTTGAGATGACCAACGCGCTGACTGCATCGGATGTTGAGGATTATGCCGAATGTGCCGCCGCCGGATATACGTTGATCCGGGGCTGGGGATTTGCGCGTCATTTGCGCACAAATGTGAATGAAGAGGCTGGCGTGTGGAGAGCGGATGCTGTTTACACGATTTCGCCAGCCCTCCCGCGTGGGATCAGGACCATCGACGCCGAAGTCGTGGCCGATGCCTGTGCGGAGAGGGGAATACCGACGGTGTGAGGACTGATGGCTGATTTCTTTACCACTCCTGGCGGCATCGCCGTCCTGATCCTGGCCCAGGTGCTGGCCGTTGTGGCATTTGTCATGATCTCGCTCCTGTTCCTGGTGTATGGCGACCGCAAGATCTGGGCCGCTGTCCAGATGCGTCGTGGGCCGAACGTGGTGGGCGTCTATGGCCTGCTGCAGACTGTCGCTGACGCGCTGAAATATGTGGTGAAAGAGGTCGTCGTGCCAGCGGGCGCAGACAAGACCCTGTTCATGCTCGCACCAATGACCAGTTTCGTGCTGGCAATGGTCGCGTGGGCCGTGATTCCGTTCAATGACGGTTGGGTGCTGTCCGACATCAATGTTGCGATACTGTATGTCTTCGCCATCTCTTCGCTTGAAGTTTATGGTGTAATTATAGGTGGTTGGGCGTCGAACTCAAAGTATCCCTTCCTTGGCTCATTGCGGTCTGCAGCACAGATGATTTCCTACGAAGTCAGCATTGGCTTGATCATCATCGGTGTGATCCTGTCGACCGGGTCGCTGAACTTTGGCGCCATCGTAAATGCGCAAGACACTGGTTACGGCTTCTTTGGCTGGTACTGGTTGCCGCATCTGCCCATGGTGTTCCTGTTCTTCATCAGCGCCTTGGCCGAAACGAACCGCCCGCCCTTCGATCTGCCGGAAGCGGAATCTGAATTGGTTGCTGGCTACCAGGTCGAATACTCATCGAC
>NZ_JBYNDP010000152.1:0-8074 GCF_059783535.1 Tateyamaria sp.
GCGTTGCGCGCGGCGGGCGGTTGGCTGGCCGCTGCCGAGGCTTGCTAGTCCGGAGTGACACCGTATGCCGTGGACAGTTGACTTGTCGCCCGCAGATGCGGCCCTGTGTGCGCAGGATCCAAATCTGCCCGGCCTTGGTGCGGTTCTGAACGCTGCGCCCCTTGCCAAAACGCTCGGTCTGGGTGAGCTGCGCCATAGCTACCTCAAGTACAAGCCGGGGACGAATTGCGTCGCAGGTCTTGTTCCAAAGGACGGCAGTCTTGGCGCGTGGGCGGCGATGACCTACCCGCCTGTGCGCTGGCCAGATATCCGAAACCGTCCCAAGTGGAACAAGAAAGCCAAGAAGGCGATCTATTGCGATGACGTATTTACGGTGTTTGTTCCGCTGATACTGGAAAGGCGTCTGCCAAACGCGCGTAAATTGTCAGCCGATAAGTCCCGCGTAAAACTACTACGCCGTCTTGGGCTGCCCGACCACACCCTCAAGATTCTCAGGTACAAGCCGGGCCGCAGGATCGTTTTGCGCGCCCATGGACCACAAGCGTCATCCGCGGTGTTGAAGCTGCATGCGAATAGGGGCGACTTTGACCGCGCGGTTGCCGGCGCCACTTATGCAGAGGCCATGGGCGGACCTGCGGTGATCGCAACCTCATCAAACGACCTGGCCATCGCGACCGCTTGGACACAAGGTTATGTACTTTCACCAACATCCGAACCGCGCGATTTCGCCTTGGCCGGGGCCATGCTGGCGAGGCATCATGTGGCAGGAGCCCCAGGACATCTTCCTGCGCCCAACACGCCGAAGCTGCACCGCCTGGTTCAGGCCATAACCAATCTTCAACCCAATCTGGAAGCACAGGCGCAGGATCTGGCCCAACGCTTGCCTGCGCTGGGGGCTGATGATGTGGTTGCCATTCATGGCGACTTTTCTGCGGATCAGGTGGTGCGGAAGACGTTTGGCTCCGTCATCCTTGATTGGGACCGCGCAGCGCGTGGCCCGGCCGCGCGTGATCTGGGGAGCGCATTGGCCCGGCTTGATTGCGACGAGATCGAGGGCTCCGTGACGGAGGATGCGCGCAGGGCTTTGATCGAAGGCTATGCGGCCGTCCGACCGCTTCCCAAGAGTGAAAGCATTGTCGCACATCGTGCGCATGCTCTGTTCGCACTTGCCGTCGAAGCGTTCCGCGATCGGAGGTCCGATTGGGACCATCAGCTTGGCGCTGTCCTCGACCGCGTTGAGCAGCTCAGTCAAACGTCTCAGTTGCCGGAAGCGCCAGGTGTCATCGCTGGTCTGTCAGGCGCGCTCGACCCTGAGCATATGCGCACTGCATTGGGGGCAAGGCCCGTGGGGGTTGTGCTGGCAAGGCTCAAACCCGGGCGCCGTGCTTTGGTCCGGTACGCGATGCCGGATGGGGGTGTCTTGTTGGGCAAGTCGCGCGCCAAGGGTATCGATCATTATGCGCCCCTCATTCAGCGAAAGCTGCGTTCGGCAGGGTTGGACGGAAGCGATGGGGTCGGTGTCCCGCCGGTCGCGGGCACAGTGGATAGCCTGGCGCTGTGGTTGCAGCAGGTCGTGCCCGGCCGCCCGCTTGGCGATATGTTGAATGACCCAAACAGCGACCGCTTGAGCGCGATGCAGGGCACAGGGCGTGCGCTCGCTCGGCTGCATCTCATACCGGCTCAAACTGAACGGCGGTGGACGCACGCAGATGAATTGGCCGTTTTGGACAAGGCGGTGCCAGAGGCAGATCACAGAGACATTCTGTCTCTTGCTAAAACGCGACTTGCCCAGCTTCCACCGACGTCGGACGTCGGGTTGCACCGTGATTTCTACTTCGACCAGGTCATCATTGGGCCGGACACGGTCTGGTTGGTGGATCTGGATCTTTACGCGCAGGGCGACGCCGCAATCGACCTTGGGAATTTTCTGGCTCACCTCAGTGAGCTTGCCATGCGGCAGGGCAGAGATGCGGGGCATTTTCAGGCGCTTGAGGATGCCTTTCTGGGCGGGTATCGCGGCGCGGCGCCATTGCCGGATCAACGCCGCATCAGTTTGTTTCGCTGGATTTCGCTGGCGCGCCATATCGGGATCGCCGCTCGATTTCCGGACCGCCGACACACAATTCCAGTGATTGCGGCACTGTGTCGGGAAAAGCTGTCGAACAGCTTTTAGGTGTTACCCGAGGAGCTTAGACGTCGCATGAATGAAGCCGGGCCCTTACCGGACCCGGACCGCGTGCCCAGCGATATGGGCTATCCGCCTCACTCCTGTATGCTTTGCAAATAGAACATCAGGTCGACTATGGGTTGGCTGGTCAGGATCGGTTGGCCGGTCTCGGCTTTGATGGCTGTATCCTCGCCTTCGAAGTACCATCCATAAACCGGCATGGGGGAACCATGGCTGACAAGAGGGTCGCGCCCGTCGATTCGCGACACCACACGTATGATGGGGAAGGTGCCATCGTTCCGGGCCGCAAGGTCAAGCAGGCTTGGCGGTTGGAGCAAGAGCGCTGGACGCATAGGCCCTTTGCCATCCGCATCGACCCCGTGGCAGGTGGCACAATGGCGCTGGTAGAGCGTGGCACCAGTACTTATATCCTGGGCCAACGCGGTCAGCGGTGCTGTGCATATCAGGGCGAGGGTGGCGATGACATGTTTCATGGTCCGTCTCCTGTCTGGTACGCCCCACAAGATAAGGGCTGATGGATAGTGCGCTGTGATCTTGATCAATTTTTGACAGATTCTGCTTTGGCGAAACTGGAAAGGGCATTCCTCGATGACACCCCTCTTTGCGCCGCAAGCCTACAACAATGCGTGGTCGAACTATCGTTTGCATCGCGCATGTGCGGCACTGGACCGGGACGAGCTGACGGCGCCGCGTCCGTCGTTTTTCGGGTCAATCATTGCCACGCTCAATCATATCCTGAGCGTTGACCTGTTCTATGTTTCGGCACTCGAAGGCGCGTGCATTGGCCCGGCCGCATTGGCGGAGGAGGCGCCATATCCGGATATGGCCGTCTTGCGCGGGGCGCAGCGTGAGGTCGATCGCCGCCTGATTGCGGTTACCGAGGACGCTACCCTGTCGGATCCGGCACGTCTTGTGCAGATGGCACGCGACCGCGGCGTTCAGGAAGAGCGGTTCGATCGCACCTTTTTGCACCTGATCCAGCATCAGATTCATCATCGCGGTCAGGTCCACGCACTTTTGAGCATGACTCCGGTTCCACCACCGCAGCTGGATGAGCTTTACATGGCATGGGAGCAAGACGCGCAGCGCCGCGCGCCAGACCTGGCCGATATGGGCCTCAGCGACGCTGAAATTTGGGGCGGACGTTAAGCAGCGCGCCGATACGCCCTCAGCCAATCGTTGATTGCATCGACCGACCGGCGTGGGCCGTTGCCGGACATATAGGCTTCAACCAGCGGATAAGGGGCACTGGAATCGTGGAAAGTCAGGACCGGGCGCGCGGTGTCTGAAAAATCGTCGACTTCGGCGCCGCGCACAACCTCTAGCCTATGGACGGCGTTTTGGTACTTGAAGAGCGTGCGGCGCTGAACGGTGACGTTTCCCGCATGGGCGTCAAAGATGACCTGATCGCGTTTGACTGTCATTGCGAAAATCCCCAGCGGCGCGCCCGCGCCCAACAGCACGGTTAGCAAGCCGCTGGTCTCCCCCGCTGCGATCAGCACAAGACCCGCCGCTGCGCAGGCAATGATGCAGATGATCAACCCGCCGCCCAGCAGCCATGGCGCATGTGCCAGGATCAATTGTGTCGGCATGTTGCGTAGGACGGTCATGTCGTAACGCTATCCGCACTGTTGCGCGGCCCGCAATGGGTGAGCCCGCCCCGCACGTGATGCATGGGGCGGGCGAATGGGAAACAAGTGCTTCGTCGTTAGGCCGCGAGCTTCTCGATCTCGGCCTTGGCGTCTTTGACAGCCTCCTCGCCTTGCGCCATGACGCGATCTGCGGCGATCACTTCTACATCGTGGATGCCGATAAAGCCCATGACATGTTTCAGGTAGCCGCTGGCAAAGTCGATGTCGCTGCCCACAGGTGTGCCGCCAGTTGCAATGGCGATGATCGCTCGCTTGCCCTCCAGCAGCCCAACGGGCCCGGTTTCGCTGTATTTGAAGGTCAATCCGGCCCGCGCAACGAGGTCGACCCAAGCTTTCAGCGCTGCGGGAATCCCGAAATTGTACACGGGTGCGCCGATGACGATGGTGTCGGCGGCCTTTAGTTCTTCCACGAGGCTGTCGGACAGTGCCAGCGTGTCGCGCTGTGCCGCATCGCGGTCATCTAAGGGTGTGAAGTTGGCGTTGACCCAGGTTTCCGTGATCTGTGGCAGGGCTTCGGTCAGGTCGCGGCGGATCACGTCGCCACCCAGTTTTGCAACGATGTCGGCTGTCAGGTCACGGGTCACGGAGCCTTGGGTGCGGGCGGAGCTGTCAATGTGAAGGATGGTCATGGTCGGGTCCTTGGTCAGGGATATGTGTGTTGTGTGCCGTTAGAATTGGCCCTTGCAAATTCGAACGCAATTCCCGAAACTCAACAGCATCTGTTAGGATTTGCACAAAGAGTTTTTGGCCGATGGACAATTGGGACGAGATCAAGACCGCCTATCAAGTGGCCCGCATGGGCACGGTCAGCGGGGCGGCCGAGGTTCTGGGTGTTCACCATGCCACCGTCATCCGTCACATCGATGCGCTTGAGGGACGGCTGGGTGTCAAACTGTTTCAGCGCCATGCAAGGGGTTACACCCCGACCGAGGCGGGGGATGACTTGTTCCGTGTGGCGCAAGCGACAGATGATCAGTTCAGCCAGCTTGTCGGGCGCATCAAGGGCCGTGGGACCGAAGTATCGGGTGAATTGGTTGTCACGTCGCTGGTGAACATGGCGCCCCGGATGGCACCGGTCTTGACCGAATTCCAGCAAATTCATCCCGACGTTGTTGTGCGCTATCTGACGGGCGAGCGCCTGTTCCGCCTTGAATATGGTGAAGCGCATGTTGCGATCCGCGCAGGCAATGCGCCGGACCAGCCGGACAATGTCGTGCAGCCCTTTGTGCGCCAGTCCATGGGGCTCTATGCCACTAAGACTTATATCGCCAAACATGGGCACCCGGAGGATATTGCAACGGCCAAGGACCATCGCTTTGTCAGCCATGACGCTGCAGACAATCGCGCGCCCTTCCACAAATGGCTGCGCAGCCAAGTGTCAGAGGACGACATTACCTTTCGCTCGACTGATGTGCGTGCGTTAGAGCAGGCCGTTCTGGCCGGTGCAGGCATCGGGTTCCTGCCAGTGATGGAAGCGCGGGCCAATCCCAATCTGGTCGAGATCGTGACCCCGCGCGAGGATTGGTCGTCACCGCTATGGCTGGTCACCCATGTCGATCTGCATCGCACCAACAAGGTTCAGGCGTTCCTGACCTTCCTCAAGGAAAAGTCCAAGGATTGGCACGTCCTGTGACCGCGGGACTGCGCGGCCATGCGGCCATGTTGCTGTTTTCGGCGCTGGTTGCCGGATCGTTTTCGCTAGGCGCCATGGCGGCCAATGAAATTGCGCCTGCTGCTCTGAACGCGGCGCGCTTCTGGATTGCGGCCCTTGTCATTGGCGTCGCCGTGCTGATGCGGGGTGGCGTGCCACGTTCCGCGTTGCAGGCACCGTGGCGCTACGCGCTGCTGGGCGGCCTATTCGCTATATACTTCGTACTTATGTTCGAGGGCTTGAAGACGGCGGCACCCGTCAGTGCAGCGGCTGTGTTTACCCTTACCCCGGTCATGTCGGGGGTCTTTGGCTATGTCCTGTTGCGCCAGATCACGACGCCCCGCATGGCGTTTGCCCTCGCTGTCGGGGCGGCGGGTGCGCTTTGGGTGATCTTTCGAGCCGATCTGTCGGCGTTTTTGGCTTTTGAGGTGGGGCGCGGCGAAATCATCTATTTCTTCGGCTGCGTCAGTCACGCGATCTATACGCCGATGGTGCGCAAGATGAACCGAGGCGAGCCCGCGGTCGTGTTTACCTTTGGCATGTTGATTGCGGGGGCCGTGTTGCTGACGCTGTGGGGGTGGCGCGATCTGGTCGCGACGCCTTGGGCGGACTTGCCGGGCATTGTGTGGGTGACTCTGATCTATGTGTCGATCTTTGCGTCCGCTGCGACCTTTGTTCTTTTGCAATTTGCGACTCTGCGCCTGCCATCGGCCAAGGTTATGGCATATACGTACCTCACGCCCAGCTGGGTGATCCTTTGGGAGCTTGCGCTGGGCAATGGCGTGCCGCCAGGCGTTGTCTGGGTTGGCGTGGGGCTGACCATCATCGCCTTGTCCCTGCTGCTGCGGGATGAAGAGCGGGCCTAGAGGAATCCCTTCTCTGACAGGGTTTTTCGCAGCGTGTCGACGCAGAGCGGTGCGGGTGTTTCGCCGGTCAGCGGGCGTTGCCGTGGATCGATGACAAGCGGTTTCGGGCCTGCAAAGCTTTGCATTTGGGTCGAGAGATAAGTGAGCATCTCGCGCCGGTTGCGGCGCATGAAGATGGCTGCCCGCGCGTCTGATCGCATTGCAAACGGCGCAAGATGGAATGCCGACCCGTCCGACCCAACAATGCTGCGCGCGGCGCGGATAACGCCAAGCTGTATTTCAAGCGGGTGCTTCTGCGGATGGAAGACAAAATAACCTGCCTCTTCCATCATCGCCTCGATCTCGTCCTCGCGATCGACACGTTGGTGGTCGCGCCGCAAACCGGTGCGTGACAGGTAGAGCTTGTCCGGGCCGTCCACATGGATCTGCGCAAATCTCTTCTGTGTGTATGCGCGGAATTCCGGCGTGCCGGTTAGCCACGGGCCATGGCCGAACCCCGGTGTTGGCAAAACCAACCTGTCGATCCGGGTCGGCTTTCTTATGACCCGAAAGGGGATGCCATCGCAGAACCGGTCAACAACCGGCGCCAGAGCGCCGTCCAGAACGGGTTCCATATCCATATGCAGGCGCGTTGGCACGACCAAACCGTCCGGCGGTGTATCAAGGTGGTCGAGTGCCCACAGGCGTACGAGGCTTTCCAGCATGAAGTGGCCAAAATGCGTATGTCCAAATCCGGCGTAAAGGTGTGTGCCTGGCAAATGGTCTTCCGCGGGCTCGGCATTCGGTGCGGCGCTCACCCGTCCACGGGACAGCCGGGCCTGCGACAGGGGCAAGAATGACCCGCGCCTGTCGAACACACCATGCGGGGTATCGTCACCTTCGACCATGTTGGGCATGACAAGCGCGCCGCGCACCATGCGAAGGCGTGCGGGCGGAAGAGCATCCGGCAGCTGGGTCGCGACATCGATCAGAGCGGGTCACCCTCTGACAATTCTGCGGCCAGAAATCGTTCGAATGCGTCCATGTTCACAGGCTCGAACTGGCCAAATCCCTGCATCCAGACAGAGGCCCCGCGCATCGCGTCCGGGTCCAGCTTGCACCATTTCACGCGTCCGCGCTTTTCCTGCTGGATCAGCCCGGCACGCGTAAGGATCGTTAGGTGCTTGGAAATCGCGGCAAGCGACATCTCGAACGGTTCGGCGACGTCGGTGACGGCCATGTCGTCTTCGAGCAACATCGTCAAGATCGCCCGCCGAGTGGGGTCGGCGAGTGCGGAAAAGACGGTGTCGAGCGGATCGGCCATGGCCTGTCATACCGGGCGTCGGGGCCAAGGGGAAGCGATCAGAGATACGGATGCCTGCTTTCGCGCGACGGCCAGCGGTGAGACAGGAGCGCGCGTTGATGCGGTGTCAGCCCGATATCGCGTGCAATGTGATCGGTCATGGGGGGCAATGTGGTGCCCTTGGTTGGCTTTATCTTGAGCTTCGGCTGCATGAAATTTGCACAAGTTGAGAGTGCGCGCAAAAGCGCGTTTCGACGAATGGTAAGCATGAAGGGCCTCGTGCGTTGAGGAATACTTGCAGTTTGCCCGAACTGCGGCATTGCCACAAACAGAGTTCCCTGACATCACTTGTGCAGTTTTTGCACAGGTCAGCGCCATGTCCCGCACTTTGCCCCCGCTGAACGCGCTGCGCGCATTCGAAGCGGCCGCCCGCCA
>NZ_JBYNDP010000153.1:0-8057 GCF_059783535.1 Tateyamaria sp.
ACCATGCCCGAAATGCGGCGTTATTCCGTGGTTGGGGCCGTCACACTCATGTGGCTTGCCGCAAGGTCAGAAGGGTTGGGCATGGGTTGGGTATCGATCCTCGACCCCGACCAATTGTGCCGCGATCTCAACGTGCCCAAAGGCTGGTCGCTCGTCGCCTACATGTGCGTCGGTTGGCCCGAGGAACAGTCCGACACGCCCGAACTCGAACGTGCCGGATGGGAACACCGGCACGACCTGATCGTCGAACACCGTTAACCAGCAGAGATTTTCAGCCCCGCAACCCCGACGACAATGGCAAGGGCCGAAACCACCTTGAGCGGCGTCAGCGCCTCTCCCAGAAACGTATAGCCCAAGGCGACGGTTCCAAGCGTCCCGACAGCGGTCCAGATCGGATAGGCCACACTGACGGGCAGATCGCGCAGGGCAAGAGTTAGAAATCCGATCCCTGCGATCACCGCCACAATGGTCACCACAGTGGCCCGCGCATTTGTGAACCCATCCGCATACTTCATGCTCATCGCAAAGGTCACTTCGAAAATGGCCGCCAGACCAAGGTAGAACCACGCCATTTTGAAAATCCTGCTTTTTGGAACTGATTGGTTCCAAACCTAGGTCACCACATTCGGGATGCAAGGGGAAAAGTGAATTGGCATGGGCAGACAGTGCTGCCCATGCCATGCCAACCGTTAGGCCAGCATCTTAGTAAATGTGACCTTGTCCTCATCCGGCCCAAAGAACGCCGGAATGGTCGCCACATGATCGTATCCACGCGCGCTGTAGAAGCGGCGCGCACGGTCCTGATCCGGCGTCTGGGTGGTGTCGATTACCAGCAGACGCGCATCGGACAACGCCGTTTCAACGGCGTGGATCAACACTGTTCCTGCCCCTTTGCCATGCAGATCAGGCGCAGTCGCAATCGCGCGCAGGTTCCACGTACGGTCCGTCAATGCCTCGCTTTGCACAAAGGCAAAGCCGACTGGCACACCGTCCTGTTCGACCACAAGCCAAAGGTCATCGCTGTCACCGCTCAAGCCGGGCGCCATCATGTCGGGCAACATGTCACCCGGAAACAGCGTGGCCTCGGCAATGAGGGCAAGAAAAGGGATGTCAGTGTCGCGCACAGGGCGCGTCTGAAAGAGGTCTGGCATAGCCATCCTTTCGTCAAGAATTGAATGATTTGAGAGGGTTCACACCAAGTGAACGCGAAAGGCAGGGCACACACCAAAAGCGTCGCGAAAGCGACGTTTTTGTTTCTGCTTGCATCATTTGCACGACGCCATGGGCATGTGCCCGTTTATACCGACATAAAATCTCCATTTCCGCACCTCCGGGCGCGGATGGCCTGCACCTAGCCGCCCAAGTGCCGCCATGGCAAGCACAGACTGGACAAAACACGCTAACGTGTCGCAAATGCCCCGAATGGCCAAGCGCCCCGCAGAGAGTGAGCCCCATGTTCGGATTGATCCGCACGCCTATCCTGATCCTGATCGCCTTCCTGGCGGGCCTGATGTTCGAACGCAGCCAGAGGGCAGAGGATTGTACGGAGCAAGGCGGCGTGATGCGTAACGGAGTGTGTTGGAATGAGTGACGATGTGATCTGCGTCGGCGCGATCAGCGGTGCCTACGGTGTTCATGGTGAGGTCCGGGTGAAATCGTTCTGCGCCCTGCCGGAGGACATCGAAACCTACAGCCCGCTCACAACGGAAGACGGCAAACACTCCTTTTCCCTTGCCCTCATACGCCCAATGAAAAACGGCTTTGTCGCCCGGATCGCCGAGGTCGCAACCAAGGAAGAGGCCGACGCGCTCAAGGGCACACAGCTTTTTGCTCGCCGCGATCAACTCCCGCACCTACCGGATGATGAATTCTACTACACGGATCTGGTTGGGCTCGAAGTGTTCGACACTGGCGGCACACCCTTGGGCCGCGTGAAGTCCGTACAAAACCACGGCGCCAGTGACCTACTTGAGGTGCACATGCCGGGGGCCACCACAACCGTCCTTTTGCCCTTCACCAAATCCGCAGTACCAACCGTAGATCTGGCTGCGGGCCGCATCGTCGCCGACCCGCCCGAAGGGTTGTTCTGATACCGGCCATTTCCCTCAGTCCCCGGATCGCTTAACAGACGTCTATGTCCACACCCTCCAAATCCCATGGTCGCAAAACCATCCGACCGACATTGAAACCGTCCTCGCTGATGGAGGAAGCTCCCGACCTTGTCGGTGTCTGGCAGGCCCGAATCGTAACCCTGTTTCCCGAAACCTTCCCTGGCGTGCTGGGTGCATCCCTGACCGGCAAGGCGCTGCAGGATGGCAAATGGCAATTACACACCCACGATCTGCGCGCACATGGGGTGGGCAAGCACCGCAATGTCGATGATACGCCCGCTGGCGGAGGCGCCGGCATGGTGCTGCGCGCCGATGTGGTCAGCGCGGCACTGACCGAGGCACAGGCCCACGCCCGCGGTCGCTGGCCAATCCTCTACATGTCCCCGCGGGGACAACGGTTTGATCAGGCCATGGCCCGCGATCTGGCGCGCTGCGATGGCGTCACAATGCTCTGCGGCCGCTTCGAGGGCGTGGACGAACGGGTGCTCGAACACTGGGGGATCACCGAGGTTTCTCTCGGAGATTTCGTCATGACCGGGGGTGAGATTGCCGCGCAAGCCATGCTCGACGCCACCGTGCGCCTCCTGCCCGGCGTTCTGGGCAACGCCGAAAGCGCTATCGAGGAGAGCCATTCGGGCGGTCTGCTGGAACACCCGCAATACACCCGCCCGGCCACGTGGGAGGGACGCGACATACCCGAGGTGCTGATGTCCGGACACCACGGCAAGGTGGCGGAATGGCGACAACAGATGGCCGAGGAGCTGACGCGGAAAAGACGGCCCGATCTGTGGGAAAAGCACCGCAATCCACGCTAAACTTACCCATTGAGCAGAAAATTAATTTAAGTTCGGCTCAATTTCGCCGCAAATTCGAAAAAAATAGAATATCGGCGCAACAGGGCAGACATATGCTGAAATTCTTCGCAAAACCGACCTATGGGGCAAATGCAGAAACTCAAAAGCCATTCACGCGGTTTGGCGGTGAGACCCAAAATCGGGTAAACGCCCCGCGCCTGACACGGTTCGAGCCACATAACGCAACCCCAGACAGTCGGGTTGGGGCGACATCTCCCAAACGCCTTGATCTCGCAACGGACATTCAAGGGGCTAGAGCGACACCCACAGCACTGATCGACGACGCAGCCCACCTGTATTCCACCGATCAGATCCCGCTTTGGGTCTTTAGAAAGGCGCTCCCTGCCCGCTTCGCCGGCGCTCAATCACCCGTCGAAGCAACAGATCCGGCTTCATTCGACGAGTTCCTCTTCCGCTAACCGCACACCCCCTTGATCGCCGTTAAACCTGCGCCTATACACCGATCAGCCTGACTCGGTTCATCCGAATTGGGTTGCTCGTGTTGCAGCGCCTTCTTCGGTGTCTTCCAGCGGCACCTGCATCCGAAACAAAAGGAATGATGACCTGACCTCTGGCGGGCGCGATGGCGGACCCGGTGAAGACGCAGAGCTCTTAGGCGCGACAAACCTTCGTGGGCAAACCACGAGCATGATAGGAGTGATGGTCAATGGACCTGATCGCACAGCTAGAGGCGGAACAGATTGCCGCCCTGGGGAAAGACATCCCCGACTTCAAAGCCGGTGACACCATCCGCGTCGGCTACAAGGTGACCGAAGGCACGCGCACCCGTGTGCAAAACTACGAAGGTGTCTGCATCGCCCGCAACAACGGCTCGGGCATCGCCGGTTCGTTCACCGTTCGCAAGATTTCCTTTGGCGAAGGCGTGGAACGTGTGTTCCCGCTGTTTTCAACCAACATCGACAGCATCACCGTGGTCCGCCGCGGTCGCGTGCGTCGCGCCAAACTGTACTACCTCCGCACCCGCCGCGGCAAATCGGCCCGGATCGCGGAAGTCGCCAACTACAAACCCAAGAAGTCCGAAGGAGCCGAGGCATGAAGGCCGATACGCATCCCGACTACCACATCATCGACGTCAAGATGACGGACGGCACCGTGGTTCAAATGAAATCCACTTGGGGCAAGGAAGGCGACCAACTGTCGCTCGACATCGACCCCTCCGTGCACCCCGCATGGACAGGCGGTTCGTCCCGCCTGATGGACACCGGCGGTCGCGTGTCCAAGTTCAAGAACAAATACGCTGGTCTGGGCTTCTAAAGCACCCACACCACGTAAAAGACAAAGCCGCTCCAATCGGGGCGGCTTTTTTCGTTCCATGTCAAAGCATCTTGCTGGACGGCATTGCTGCCGCGATAATATCCCGATCCGTCAGGAGGGACGAAGATGCGCAGCGCAGCAGTCACCGCAGCACTCTTGATCGCGGTCACTCCGGCCTCAGCCCAAGCCGATGGCAAAACAGCCATCAAACGCGCCAAGTCCGGTCAATTCGATGCTCAAGGCCAAGTACGCTGCGCGCAAGAGGTCGGACAGGCCCTTGGCACCTGTGACGCTGCCGTCGCCCGCGTGGCGGGATCAGCCGCGGTGGTCGTCACCTTCCCAAACGGCTTTGCGCGCATCCTGACATTCTCGGACAGCGCATTCCTGCGCGGTAGTGCAACCATGTCAGGGGTCGGAACGGATACAGAATGGCAGCTGACCGATGGCACCTACCGTATTCGGGTGGACGACCAGCGCTTCGTACTGCCCGAAACGCTGGTCTTCCCGGATTAGCCGCCGGGCGTCAGTTTGTAGATCGTACCTTCGTCGATGGACGTGTACAGGCTGCCATCCGGCCCCATCACGACTGACCGGAACCGGCCCGACTCCATGGGCAGGGTCATTTCGGTCACGTCCTCCACATCCGTCACATCCTCGTTGAAATGGATCACGTCGAGACGCTGACCAATGGGCGTACCGCCAAAACCGATCCCCATTATGCCGACAACCATTGCGCCGTTCCAATCGCCCCAGGCGTCTCCATCCAGGAATGCAGCCGAGGACATACCCTGCGACCAACCATTGTTGTTCCACACCGGGGGCATGGCGTCCGGATAGGTGTCGAAATCAGTCATTGGCATGTAGGCGGCGCGCTCGTACCGGTTCATCCCTTCTTCCTGGTTGGGGCTGTAACCGCAGTAGTCATCCGGGCAATCGGCACGCCCCGCCATGTTCGGGCGCGGATCCCAGCCAGCATTGCCACCGTTTTCCAGAATGGTGATTTCGTCCGAATGCCATGGCCCATGTTCCGCCGTGATGGCCTGCCCCGTCTCGGGGTGGAACGCGATGCCCTGCACGTTGCGGTGCCCATAGGTATAGGTCCGCGCATCAAAGCCCTCGGGCGGGCTGTTGTCGGTATGAGCGTTTCCGTCAGTGTCGATCCGGATCACTTTCGATCCCATCATTGTCGGGCTCTGCGGCACCTCGCCATTATGGGTGTCACCTGTGGTCAGCCACAATGCGCCATCCGCGCTGAACCTCACGCGACCCCCATTGTGAGCACCGGGGCCACCAAACGGGTGATCGGACGCCGCCATCTTGTAGGGCACATCGTCAATGATATCCGTCCGGTCCGATACACTGGTGAAGTCATCGCCGACCGTAAAACGCATCAGCCGGTTGGTGTGTGGATCCGACATGTTCGACGTCGAATAGACATATATGCGCCGGTTGTTGGCAAAGTCGGGGTCAAAGGCGACACCCATCATGCCCGCCTGCCCTTCACAGAACAGGTCAGCCCCATTGGCCGCATATCCCGCCGTTTCAGCAACGCCATAGAGGGCGTTTACCGTCCCATCCGGCATCCGCACGGACAGTCCCTTGCACTTTTCCGTAAACAGCATCGTGCCATCACCCAGGAACGCCATGTCCCAGGGGTTTTCAAGCCCGTCCAGCACAACCTCGTGCGTCAGACTGGTGGTGTTCATGCCGCTCTGGGCCAGCAAAGGCGATGAAGAAATGGCCGTCGCCGCAAGCAGTGATGCGATGACCGATAGTTTGGAATGCGTGATAAAGCCGGACATAGTTTCCTCCCTTAAATGGTGTCATTCGCCATCCGGAGGGTGCTCTTTGTTTTTATGTCCGGACAAGCCAGACTTTCACGGTATGGTCGTACCATACGCCGGTCAATGTTTGGCTTACGTTAGGGCAACTTTATGCCGATGCGACATTCGCATTCGTATGTTCAGTCGAATGCGGTCGCCACATAAACCGAAATATTGGCGATATCTTCGTCAGATAGCCTCTTGGCGTGAGAGATCATCAGGATCGAATTGGGCCCGATCTTTTCGCCGGCGCGATACCGTTCAAGCTGAGTGGCGATGTAAGCCGGCTCCAGATCAGCCAGCGCAGGATAGCTGGAGGCGCCTTGCGCCTTGTTGCCATGGCAGGCGCGGCACGATTTTCGAAAGATCGACTCTGCCGCTTCGACATCAATAGACGCACTGGCGCTGCTTTCATCCGTGGTGTCCGCCCAAAGGGCACCCGCACAAACACTTATCGCAGCGGTCAGAAGGCAACGTTTGAACATCGACACGGTCTCCTCTCCCAGCCCATTCCCTCAGTAGTAGAGAGTAAAGCGTGTTTCGTCCATTTCCGTGCCATGTCCGAAACGTGATCGGATGGTGTGTTCCGTGCGCTTTGATACGTAGGCTTTTACCAACAACGTCGGTTTCCTGCAGGCTGTACGAGCCGCACGGGATCAGGAACATCATCCCAAGCGCGGCCATCCTTAGCGGGGCAAGGCCGCAGCTTCTTTCGCCAAAGCTTCGATTCCGGCCCAATCTCCGGCCACAACCTTGTCCTTGGGCGCCACCCATGATCCGCCAGCGCAGACCACGTTGGGCAGGCTCAAATAGTTATCCGCATTGGCCATGCTTACCCCACCTGTCGGGCAGAAAGAGATCTGGGGCAACGGTGCACCAATCGCCTTCAAGGCAGGCGCACCGCCCGAGGCTTCGGCGGGGAAAAATTTGAGCATGTCATATCCTCGCTCAAACAATCCCATCGCCTCGGATGCGGTGGCAGCGCCCGGCAGCAACGGCAACTCCTCGGCTTCGCAGGCGGCGATCAGCGCCTCGGTTGCACCCGGGGATACCCCGAATTGCGCACCAGCCTCCTTGGCCGCTTTCACATCATCCGGCGTGACCAGCGTGCCGGCGCCGACAACCCCACCCGGCACTTTGGACATCGCTGCGATCACGTCCAATGCAGCTGGCGTGCGTAAAGTCACTTCAAGCGCGGGCAGGCCACCTGCCACCAGCGCCTCGGCCAGAGGTTGGGCATGGGCGACATCGTCCACCACGAGCACTGGCACAATCGGCGCAAGGTCACAGATTTCACGGGCACGCACGGCAGCGGCTTTGGCAGTCAGCATTCAAAAGTCTCCAAATACGGTTGCGCCAGTATTGGCGGACCCGACGGTATTGCGGAAGGCGTGGAACATGTCGCGCCCCACCCCCCAATGATTGGCCGAAAGATCGGCGGTGGCGTGGGGACGGTCAAGCACACCTTCGGTCAGAATTTCAAGCTGCCCGGCTTCCGCATCAACACGGATCAGATCACCATCCTGCACTTGCGCGATCACACCTCCATCCAGCGCCTCGGGGCAGACGTGGATGGCCGACGGCACCTTGCCTGACGCGCCAGACATGCGGCCATCGGTGACCAGCGCGACCTTCTGCCCGCGGCCCTGCATGATACCCAGTATCGGCGTCAGGCTGTGCAGTTCCGGCATCCCATTGGCTTTCGGCCCCTGGAACCGAACCACGATCACAAAATCGCCCTCGTTGAACTCGCCAGCCTTGAAGGCGGCCTTCACGTCATCCTGTTCATGAAACACGCGCGCCGGGGCTTCGACGACCCGGTGTTCCGGAGCCACGGCGGAGATTTTCATGACACCCGTTCCCAAGTTACCGACGAGGCGGCTGAGCCCGCCGGTTTCCTGGAATGGATCCGACGCGGGGCGTATAATCTTTTCATTCAGGCTTTTGCCAGCGCCCGGCTTCCAAGTCAGCGCGCCATCGATCAGCTTGGGTTC
>NZ_JBYNDP010000020.1:0-41480 GCF_059783535.1 Tateyamaria sp.
AACCCGGCCAGATAACCGGGGCGGTAGGGGCGTAGCCGGCGCGGCTCAAAGTCATGCAGGATGCCGTCGCGGATCAAGGGTGTGATGTGAGGCGATGCGGGGACCAGCAGATCGTCAAATGTGATGCGTAGAGCACCCGAGGTTTTTCGCACAACGGTTCGCTTGTTCCTGCGTATCTTGTACTTGGCCCAATAGTTCACGGCCTCTTCGCTGTCGAAGGTCCAGAACGGCACATAGAGGCCAGCCACGCGGGCCTTGGCGACAACTGCTTTCAGATCAGATGGCGCAGCCCAACGTCGTGCAACCCAATCCACGGCCGCCACTTGGGCATCGCGTTCGGGCACGCGAAACGGGATCAACGCCTTGGTTTGATAGCCGGTGTCGCTGGTGGCGAGCACCACCGGCCCGTCACAATAGGCGCAGCGCTCGGATAGGGTCTGGGCAACAAAAATCACGTCCCCGCCGCAGGTTTCGCAATGATGGACACGGGTTTCGGCCAGCACGGGCGGGTCGTCCTCTGGCATACCTGGATCAAAATCGAACTCTTGTGCCGCGCTGTCATCATCTTCGGTTTCTAAGCCGTAGCGTGTGGCGCAACTTGTGCAGACCAGCGCCTGTTGCGCCGGGTCATAAACACATTGCCCCGCGCAATTGCTGCATTGCAGTTCAGACTGCGCGGCGCTGATGTCATCCATCAGTCGGACTCCATGATGGCCATGGCAATCTCAAGCAGGATTCGCAGGCGCAGCCAGCCGCGATCAATCGCCGCCTCAAGGTCTCCGTTTACCGCCCAGTCGCCAATGATGCTCGCAACGAACCACGTGGTCATCACCCAGAATGCAACCATAGACCACCCTCGGATCGATCGCAGCCAGCCAGCAGACCCATGCTTCAGCTCATGTTTGGCTTCGTAGACGGTGATTAGCTTGCGCATGGCAGGCGCGCCGATGGCTGTGGCACAGGCCAATAGTGCCAAAGCCGCGAGAGCAGGGGTGGCCAATTCCATCAGCATGAGGCACGGAATCCGGATTGCAAGGTGGGGTAATATAATACCTTAATTGCAAGCATATGGTTTTGCAAGATTAAAACTGCTTTCATGCCGTTGACGCAGGTTTGCCCTGCTGTATAACCACGCAATCTGAAATTCCACCCTTCAAGGGATTCACTCATATGAAAACCTATACCGCAACACCTGCGGACATCGACAAGAAATGGATCCTGATCGACGCCGAGGGCGTTGTTCTGGGCCGTCTTGCCTCGATCGTCGCCATGCGTCTGCGTGGCAAGCACAAGCCGTCGTTCACACCCCACATGGACTGTGGCGACAACGTGATCATCATCAACGCGGACAAGATCCAGCTGACCGGCAACAAGCGCCAGGAACATCACTACTGGCACACCGGCCACCCTGGTGGGATCAAGTCGCGCACCAAGGAACAGATCCTTGAAGGCGCACATCCCGAGCGCGTTGTGACCCTGGCCGTCAAGCGGATGCTGCCCGGCAACCGTCTGAGCCGCCAGATCATGACCAACCTGCGTGTCTATGCCGGGGCAGAGCACCCGCATGAAGCACAAAGCCCCGAAGTTCTGGATGTGAAGTCCATGAACAAGAAAAACACCCGGAGCGCATGAGCATGGCTGACGAAATCAACACACTCGAAGACCTGCAAGCCGTCGCTGGCGACGTTGCCCCGGTCGAAGTCGAAATGACCCCGCGCGAGCCCGTCCGTGACGAGTTCGGCCGTTCCTATGCCACCGGCAAACGGAAAGACGCGGTTGCCCGTGTCTGGATCAAGCCCGGTTCCGGCAAGGTTACCGTGAACGGCAAGGAGCTGAACACCTATTTTGCGCGCCCAGTGCTGCAGATGATCCTGCGCCAACCGTTCCAGGTTGCAGGTGTCGAAGATCAGTTCGACGTCACAGCCACCGTCAAGGGCGGGGGCCTGTCCGGTCAAGCGGGTGCGGTCAAGCACGGCATCTCGAAAGCCCTGCAGCTGTACGACCCCAGCCTGCGCGGCGCTTTGAAAGCCGCAGGCTTCCTGACGCGTGACAGCCGTGTGGTTGAACGTAAGAAATACGGTAAGGCCAAAGCGCGTAAGAGCTTCCAGTTCTCTAAGCGTTAAGCGCCATTTCATATTATCGAAAAGCCGCCCTTCCGTGGGGCGGCTTTTTTGTTTGGTGGCGTCCTGCTTTTGCTTTGCGCGTCTTGCCTCAGCAGTGCAGGTTTTTGTCGTCATTTCGAGGCGATGCCGTCCGGGCTTTACACAACTGGCTCCGTTCGCGAAGTTCGGCCTACAACCCAGAATTGGTTTTGTGAATACGGTACCCTGCCGTACGCTGACCTAACGTCATCTAAAAACTTTCTGGGAGGAAACACCATGGACAGGATTCGCTTTGGCATCTTTCTCGCCCCGTTTCACAAACCGGGGATCAATCCGACTCTTGCGTTGGAACAGGATCTTGAACTCGTTCAATGGCTCGACCGATGTGACTATGACGAGGTCTGGTTCGGTGAGCACCACTCTGCCGGGTCCGAGATTTCGGCCAGCCCCGAGATTATGATTGCGACAGCTGCGGCGCGTACACGGCGGATCAAGCTGGGCACTGGTGTTGTTTCTGTCAGCTATCACAATCCGCTTTGGGTGGCCGAAAAGATCGTGCAACTCGACCATCTGACGCGGGGCAGGGCCATGTTGGGCCTTGGGCCCGGATCACTGCCAACCGATGCGGCGATGATCGGATTGAGCCAAAAAGACACGCGCGGCCTTCTTGCCGATGGTCTTGACGTGATCACGCGACTGCTGCGCTCGGACGAGCCTGTCAACTTCGAGAATGATCGTTGGGTGCTCAAGGACGCACGTTTGCATCTGCGACCCTACTCTAATTTTGACCTTGCGACGGCCGCCGTAGCCTCACCGACAGGACCCAAACTGGCTGGTAAATACGGCACCGGGTTGATCTCGATCGGGGCGACAACAGCTGCCGGGTTTGATGCGTTGGCGCTGCATTGGGACGTGATTGAGGAAGAGGCCAAACACCATGGCCACACGCCTGACCGATCGAAATGGCGCTTGGTGGGGCTTTGCCACATTGCTGAAACAGCGGAACAGGCGCGGCGTGACGTGGAATATGGGATTGAACACTGGTTCAACTATTTCCAGGAAATTGCGGCATTCCCGCAGATGTCGATGCCTGGACAGAACGCCAAAGAGATGATCGACTTCATCAATGACAGCGGATTTGGCGCCATCGGGACACCGGAAATGTGCAAGGCGCAGATTGACCGTCTTTGGAAGCAGTCGAATGGTGGCTTTGGTGCGTATCTGACTCTTGCGCATAACTGGGCCAACTTCGAAGCAACCAAGAAGTCTTATGAACTGATTGCGCGCGAAGTGTTCCCACATTTCCAAGGCCAGCATTTGTCGACCATGAATGCGGCTGTGCGCGCTCAAAAAATGCGTCCCGAGTTGGCAGATATTCACATGAAGGCGGTTGAAACGGCACAAGCCACATACGCGGCAGAGAAAGAGGCGCGGCATACAAGCGAGCCTGCCGAATAGCCTGCACGACAGCGTTGCGCGCACTCCGAGTGTGGGCAACGCACTAGTTGTCAGGACGGATCAGGCCAAGGCCACGCAAATAGATCCCGATCCCCGTTTCCAGAAGATCCTCGGGCGGGAAGGGGGATGTCGTGCCGGGTGAATTGCGTGCAAACAACTCAACTACCCCATGGCTTAGCGCCCAGATATGGGCCGAGAACATGGATGCGGGGGGGCGTTTGTCCTCAGGAATATGCTGAGACAAATCTCCTGCTGCCTTTTCCAGAACAGCATTTGCGCGTGTCACGACATCAGCCAGCTCAGGCGTGCGGTTGGTCGAAATGCCACTCTCGAACATTGCAATGTAGTGACCGGGAAAACGGCGCGCAAAGGCAAGATAGGCGCGGCCTGTGGCTTCAAATGCAGCAAGGGCCGAGGGCTGACCGGATTGATAGGCATGATCCATCAGGTCTGCAAAGATGCCATAGCCCTGGCGCGCGCATTCCGCGATCAGGTCCTCACGCCCTTCGTAGTGGCGATAGACGGCGGCGGGCGTCACACCCGCCTGCTTGGCCGCTTCGGATAGGGTGAACCCGGTGGGGCCCTTTTCTTCGATCAGCTTCAACGCTGCTTCGATAAGGGCCTGACGCAGATTACCGTGATGGTACCCGCGTTTAGGCATCCCAGACATCCGGTCCGCCGCAAATCTCTTTTTCTATTTTTCCAATGGCTTGCGGGTCTTTGTTTGTGTAGTCGAGCCCATGCAGAACCGTGCGGATCGCATTGAGGCGTGCGCGTTTCTTGTCATCGGATCGTACGATTGTCCACGGGGCGTGACTGGTATGAGAGCGGTCTAGCGTTTCACGGATTGCATCTGTGTAGACGTCCCATTTCTTCAGCCCCTCAACATCAATCCAGCTGAGTTTCCATTGCTTCAGTGGATCCCGCTCTCGCGCGAGAATACGGCGCAACTGTTCGGCGCGGCAGACGTTCAGCCAGAATTTGAAGACGTGGATGCCCTCATCGACCAACATCTCTTCAAACGGATTGACCTGAACAAAAAAGTGCTGGCGCTGCTTGGTGGTGCAGAAGTCAAAAACCTTCTCGACCACAGCGCGGTTGTACCAGCTCCGGTCAAAGAACGCGATTTCGCCGCCTGCGGGCAACCGCCTGATGTAGCGTTGAAAATACCATTCAGAGGCTTCGGTCTCCGTGGGTTTGGATAGCGCCACAACATGGGCACCACGCGGATTCAGGTTTTCTCGGAACCGCTTGATCGTGCCGCCCTTACCGGCGGCGTCCCGGCCTTCAAAGACGCATGTGACGCGCGCGCCGGTGCTCGATACCCAGTTCTGCATCTTGACCAGTTCGATCTGCAGGGCATCCATTTCGCGCTCGTATGCCTTTTTGCCCATCCTTTCGTCGTGCGGATAAGTGGGCGTCAGGATGTCATCCTTGTCCGCTGTGCGGATCTTGTCCCGAATGTCATCGGGCGCACCGGTCTCGAAGAATTCGGTGATCGCGCCGTCGAAGGGAAGGCTCATGGTTCGAGACCCCAAGTTACTGCTCTTAACATGTAATATGGGCGAGAGAGGCGTCTAACGCAAACCCGCACGCTTTGCGACGCGGTCAATTGCTCTAATTACGTCGCTGGCATGTGTGTGATGCGGCATATGTCCCACACCGGGCAGGACTGTAAGGTTGGCGCTTGCAATCTGATCGGGCAGTTTGATCGAGTGCACGTCCAGCGGCACAATTGTATCGGCATCACCGTGCACGATTTCCACAGGTTCGATGATCTCTTCGTAACGCGCGGACAGGTCTACGACGTGCGGGCGCAACCAGTTCACCTGTCGCGTATTGGCACGCATGGTATTCCGGCGCAGGGTCATCGCTGACCCAACGTGATCCAGGTACCCGTCCGGTGCCTTCTGGGGCTTGAAGATGCCCGCAACAATCGTATCGACATAGGTTTGCGGCACGAATGCCGACAGGAGGGGGATGACCAAGGCGCCGCCCCATGCAGTGCCCCCAACGGTATAGGTCCAGTCGAGCGTTCCGGGCCATGGATTTGCGACACCAGCGACGGACACGATGCCTGCCAGGTCATCAAACTCGACCGCCCATGCCAGGGCGACGATGCCCCCAAAGGAATGGCCCAGAACGATCGGGTTCTCCACACCCAGTTTCCGTGTCGCGGCACGCAGCAGGCGCGCTTGTGTGATCGGGTCCTCGTGCGCGTTGGTCCAGACCCTTTCATATTGCGGTCCGGCGCGGTCACTCCAGCCCAGGCCAGGGCGATCAAGGATCGTTATCCTGTATCGGTCCTTGAGCAAATCGGCGAAGGCGAAGGTGAAATCGCGGGTGTTTCCCGAGGCTCCATGGATCAGCACGAGGTCCGGACCTTGGCCCATTTGTTCAGCGTGGACAGTCACGCCGTTCACGTCGATCAGTGTCCCTTGGGGCGGGTAGTGAACCGCTGCATTGCGTTCACGCTTCTGCGCGAGGACTTGCACCGTTCCAACGCCGACAATGGCCAGTACGGCTAAAACAACCAACATCGTTTTCATATCCTTACCCACGCAGATCGGTGCGGTCCTGGCCGATCCGGCTCATGTCATACGGGGTTGTGAGATAAATCTCGGACAGCCAATTGCCATACAGAAGATGCGCATGACTGCGCCAACGGTTGGTGGGCATCTGCGAGGGATCGTCGCCAGGGAAGTAGTCGACCGGCAGGGCAATCTGCGCGCCTTCAACCTGCACATTTTCCAGATCGCGATCATATTCCTGTTTCAGCGTGTCGCTGTCATACTCCAGGTGGTTCATGATATAGAGCGCGCGATGATCCGGATCTTCGATCAGGCAAGGGCCGGTGACGTCAGACCCCAATAGGATGGGCAAGCCGGCGGCGTCCACTTCCGGTGCACGCACCTCGGTCCAGCGGGACACGGGCACAATGCAATCGTCAGAGAACCCACGCAGATAGGGTGACGCCGGCGCCAGGTTGGTGTGCCGATAGGCCCCAAACAGCTTCGACCCCAGCAGGTGTTTGGGCACCCTGTGGAAGTGATGCAGCATGGCCATCCCGCCCCAACATACACCAAATGTGGAGTGCACATTGGTCTGGGTCCAATCCATGACCTCTTCCAACTCGGCCCAGTAATCCACGTCCTCGTAGTCCAGATGCTCAATGGGGGCACCGGTGATGATCAGCCCGTCAAACTTCTGATCCTTCACCTCCTGGAACGGGCGGTAAAAACTCTCCATATGCGCGGCGGCCGTGTTTTTTGCCTCGTGATCGGACATACGGATCAGTGACAGCTCGATCTGCAACGGTGTCGCCCCGATGAGGCGCGCGAATTGTGTCTCTGTCTGGATCTTCTTGGGCATCAGGTTCAGCAACCCAATCTTGAGAGGGCGAATATCCTGATGGCTTGCCAACTCTTCGTCCATCACCATAACGCCCTCGTTCGTCAGAACGTCATAGGCGGGCAGGGAGGATGGAAGTTTGATGGGCATTGTCTCTGTCTTTCACGTTGGTCGCGATCAGATAGCGGTTGCCGGCCCGGGTTTCCAGATGTGTAGGCATCGGTAAACAAACCTTGACATCGGCGTGACGTCCAACCCATGGTTGACGCTATTTTAAAAAGTTCGATTTCAGGAGGTCTGCGATGGCACGTTTTTGCCTGATTGCCCTTTGTTCAGTTGCATTGTCTGCCTGCAGCGCGCCGGATGCTGGCCCCGGGGTCAAGGCGTTCGGAGAAACTGTTGCTGCAGCATCCAAGTCCGCTGAACCGGAGATTGATAGTGCCGTCGCCCAACAAACACGTGCGGCTGTTGCCGCAGCGGCCCGCAGCGGGCGCGACATCTACGCCGCACCACTCGGCTGTCAGGATGTGGCGCTGTCACTTGATCTGAGCACTGTGCCGGATGATCAGGCGGTTGCGCCCTGTGATCTGAGGCCAAAGGTCACCCTGTCGAAAAAGAGAGGCGATGCGAAGTTTGCGCAAGAAGGGCTGCAAACCTTGCAGGACTATGCAGCCACACTGTCCGCAATTTCCGGGTCTTCGGTGGCCGGTGACGTGACCACCAACTTCAATGCCTTCAACAAAAGCCTGACCGAGTTTGCCGCAACAGTGAATGTGGCGCCCAAGAATGCACCCCTAAATGCTGACCAAGTTGGCGCATTGGGCAACCTGCTTGGAACGGCGGTTGAGGCGCGTCGACGCGCCATTCTGGAGCGTTTGGTCTCAACCGCGCATCCCGAAATCCGCACTATTGTTTATGAGTTGATCGCACATTTTGAGATCAAGGGTGATGATGACATGCTGGGTGCTTTCGACCGTTTGGATGCTGCCTATGGGCGCATGACGGACGTACAGGGTACATCCGTATATCTGCCGGCTGTGCGGGCGTATGAACAAGAGTTCAAGCGCTTCGAAAAGCAGAAGGCCAAGGCGCAGTCCGTCAAACTGCTGGCCATTTGGCGCCAGCACCAATTGTTGTTGGAGCAGGTGAAATCTCGACCGGATGCGTCCGAGATTGGCAAACTGGTCAAACAAGTTCAGGCCCTTAAAGGCTAAGTATTTGAATAGGTGATTTATGGGAAAAAATGTCATTGGAATGGCAACTTACGAAGAGTTGTTGATTGTAGGTCGCGCGGCATCGGCCGAGTTGGAAGAGCGCGCGGATGAAGAAACTGATCTGAGCCAGAAAAAGGCACTGCGGCGGACGGCCCGGGATATCCGAAGCGGCATGACCAAGCTGCGGCGCGCGCAGTATGTTGAGTTGACAACGCCGCGCCCCGGCGAGCCGTCCAGTGCGGGTGCCCGTCTACGTGCCGCGGTCAAGGCTGCCAAGGCGGACCTTCGAAAACTGGAGAAAGCGGCCAATGCGCTCAAGATCGCTGCGAATTGGCTGGATCGCGCGACGAAGCTCTTCCGGATCGTCGCCTAGCTGTTGCGCAGTTTGGAATTCAGCGCGTCTGCGATGAGATCGACAAAGTCGGCCTCGCCGGTCAGGTTGCCCACGCCGTCTGCGGTCACCGTCACGCCCCAGCGCGACATCGCTTCGTATCGTGGTTGGCGGTGTGCCAGCGCGCGGGCATAGGTCCAGCGGACAAAGGCATTGGGATCGACCTTGTCCTCGGCGTCGCCCGTTTCGGCAAGGTATTCTGACCAGCAGCCCAGCAGAAAGTCAGGCTGATACGCCATGGGTTTCGGCGCTTTATCAAAGCGGGCAATCAGAGCTGCGGTGTGCGCGTCGTCTCCTTTGATCCAGATCGGAAGCGCAACAGAGCTGAGCGTGGTCATCAAGGGGTCGTTGTCATCGCTGGGATCGACCCATTCGCAGATCGATCCGCCGGTGTCACAGATAAAATTGGGGTATCCATAAAGCTGCTGCGCTCGCTCAGCGAAATACCCGGTGTCGTTGAGTGCGGCGATTTCCGACTGGCGGAACTGCTCTTGCCGACGGCGGTACTCTGCGATGGGCAGGCCACCCTTGGATGGGTCTCCGGGCTTCCCAAGATAGGTGGAGACAGGGCTGAGGTTATGGAAGGTTATATTCGAGCCGATATAGATGCTGTCGGACATCAGAAGGTCGCGCAGAAACGGCACCTTCATTGCTTCCGCTTTGGCATTGTCGGTAATGCGCTCACCCATGTAGCGCGTGCCGATCCGGTAATCGATGGAGTAGTGGAACCAGTTCCCGCTGTCGCGCAATGTCGTGGACATGTGTGTCTTGCCCAGGCCGGACATGCCAAAAACAAGCACACGTCTCGACGGAGCGGCCCGCCAGCTGTCCGCATCGCGATAAAGCATTGTCGTCAAGGTCCCCGCGCCGTTTTCCGGTTTGGGTTGTCCTAGCTGCGAGGGGTGGGGCGGTCAACGCTCCTGCGTCGCAGAAGGGTGAGGATGCGACCATCGATGATGGCCAATCCAAGCGCCAGCAGCGCGAAACCGGCAAACGCGTTTGGGTTCAGCGTCTCGTCGCGCACTATTGAACCCAAGATGATTGCGACCGGCGGAATGACCAATGTGACCAGCATCAGATTGCCCGATCCTGCCATGGCCAGAACACGGTAATAGAGCAGATAGGCACCAGCCGTGGCGATGATCGCATAATAGGCAATGGCTAGAACCGTATCGGTTTGCAGGTTCAGGCTGATTGGCCCATCGACCAGCCAAGCCAAGGGAACTGTCAGAAGGCTGGATCCCGTCAACATACCGGCTGCCGCGACCTGCGGGCGCAGCCCACTCAGGAAGTGCCGCCCCCAAACGCTGGCCAATGCGTAACTGACCGTGCCAGCCACAATCGCCAATTGGGCAAGGCTGCGCAGATCGAAGGATTTGAAGTTCTCAAGTCCGATTGCGGTTGTCACCCCGAAAAACCCAAGGACAACACCAACTGCCTTGCGGGCACTGATCCGTTCATCCGCGAAGAAGAGCGCTGCCGCAATCACGCCAAAGATGGCCGTGGCCGCGTTCAGGATCGAGGTAAGACCGGTTTCAATATAAAGCTGCCCCCAGGCCATGAGGCCGAAGGGGATGACGTTGTTCAAAACACCCATGCCCAGAAACGTGACCCAGACGCGCGGATCGCGCGGCACAGGCAGGCGCATGGACCAGACCACAAGCCACAGCGCGCACATGGCCCAGAACGTGCGGTGTGCAATGCTGGTCAGTGGGGCAATCTCGTCTAAAGCGATGCGTATGGACAGAAATGATGCGCCCCAGATGAGACCAAGAAGCAATAGCTCGGACCATGCGCGTCCTGAGAGGGTTTTTTGTGGCGTCATGGACGTACCCTGTCAGCCCAAGTTGCTCTCCGCCACCCGGAACCTGCGCAAAGAAAAACCCGCCCGGAAGGGCGGGGTTTGGTCGTTTTTCAGAAATAGCCGTTAGAAGCTATACTGTATTCTCAGGCCCGCCGAAATGGCTGAGTCACCGGAAAAGGACCCGACGGGGATCCCGCCGACATTTGGAGTTGCGTTTCCAAAGTCTGTGTATCGAATACCGCCACTGATTTCGATTTGGTCGGTTGCCTGAAATGACGCGCCGACAGCCAGATACACTGCCCCGTTCGTGGAACCCAGCGGCGACACCAGATCATCCTCACCTTTTTGTTCCCAACCAACGGACAAGCTTCCCGCCCATTTGTCATTGAAACGCCGACCGACACCAATTGCGGCATCCCATGCATTCTCAAGGTCGGTCAAAGAGGCGTCGGGGTTGCCGGTCAGTTGCTGCAAAGCAGTAGGCGAAACCCTCGTAGCGCTGTAGTGGGAAAAGCGTACGTGCCCGAACACCAAGGTATTTGGTGCAACACCGCTTTGGAAATCCAAACGAACAGTTTCAGGCGTGGTAACCTGTGTGACGGATTCAACGCTGTCAGCACCTAAGCCAAATGGGAATGGCGCAGAGATTGCCGGGCCAGTTTCAGAGGTGTCCAGATCGTGGTCAATCTCGGAGTGGTAAGTAAGTGCAACGCGCAGCGCAATATCTGGGATTTCGAACGCAGCGCCAATCATGTAGCCAAGTGCGCTGTCATTGCTGAAACTCGCATTGTAGCCGCTCAACCCACCGTATCCGGACCCGCTTAGCGTCACGTTCGCGTTGACGCTCTGGTACACGAGACCGCCATGAGCAGAGAAGCGGTCGTTGAATTTGTACCGAGCAAAAGCAGTGATTGCATTCGAGTCCACTGTTGCCGCAGTGCCGCCCAGAACAGCCGACTCAGGGCCGTAAAGGATATCGGCGCCGTAGGGTTCGTCTACCATGAGGCCGAATGACAATCTGTCGTTCAGCTCGTACCTGATGGCAACGCCCCAAATAGTGAAGTCGTCACCGATGTTGCCTGTCTGAACGTTTGCGACATCCGTTCCCTCGATGCTCGGGTTGCCGAAACCCGCTGAGAACTGCAGTTTGTTTCCATCCTCGAAGATGAAGGCCGTTGGACGACCGGACCGGTCAAGGCCAACGGCGTGTGCGGATGCGGTGGACGCTAGAAGCGCCGCAACCGTCAAAAGACGGGTTTTCATACTATTTCCTCCCAAATGGCGCACAGAGTGGATGTCGAGTGGGTGCGCTTTGGTAGACTATAAGCCGTTTTCAAGGGGTGTGCGTCAATATTGACGCTAGGGCAGATGAGCGCTCGTGACGGAGCGTCATAAGTTTGTGACATTCGGGTCACATCGCTTTGGATTGCCGCGATTCGACCAGAATGTTCACGTAATTGCCTGCAAAGATGATGGCAGCGCCAACAAATACCCAAACATCAATGACTTCGCCATATGCGAGCATTCCGATCACGGCAATCGTGGGCAGGCGGATAAAGTCTATCGGCACCACGACCGTTGCTGGCGCGATCGACAATGCGTTGGTTAGGCAATAATGCGCCAACAGACCCGCACAGCCGATCAGAAACACCCAAGGCCCGGTTTGCAGGTCGGGCAGGGCAATGTCTCCGTCATAGCCAGCCATGGCGATGCCCATGACAAGCTGCATCGACGTGAGCCAGAACAGGATCGAGGTAATGCCTTCATGTCGGGTCAGGCGTTTGGTCAACATGATCGTCAGCGCAAAGAAGATGGCCGATGAGGCGGCGGTGATCACGCCTGCGTTGATTCCAGCCATGTCAGGCCGCGCGACAATAAGGATACCGATAAAGCCCATGATGGCTGCCAGTGCCCGCACCCGTGTCAGCCGCTCACCCAAGATCAGCGGGCTCAGCACGATCACCCAAATGGGCGAGGTGAATTCAAGCGCAAAGACCTGTGCGAGGGGGATGACTGTTACGGCATAGAACCACAGGTTCTGGCCGGTGAAATGCGCCACGTTGCGAAAGAGATGTGTGCCCAGGCGGTCCGTCTTGATGTTGCGCCACGCACCCGTCGCCACGGCGAACGCACAGACGACCACAACCCCGACGACACTGCGGTACATCATGATCTCGAACGTATCGAGGCTGTCAGAAACCTCGCGTCCGGCGACGGCCATGGTCGAAAAGGACGCGATGGACCCTGTCATCCAAAGCGCCGCCCTAAGAACCGGGCTCATGGCATGCCCTTGATGGTGTAGTCGCGGGCGATACCTGCGGTCTCCTTGGCCCAATCCGAGTTTGAGGCGCGGGATTGATGTGCCTCAAAGGCAGCGGGATCGGTGAATTCTTCCGAGACGGTCCAAACCAATGGATCGTCCGTGGGTAATACGTCAAATCGAATGCAGCCGGGTTCGACGCGGGTCAGGCGCACGTGCTCGGGCAATGCCGCACGTACGCGTGCCGCCTCCGCCTCTGTCGCACAGCGCAGAACCCCGTCCAGTGTCACTCCCATTCAATGGTGCCTGGAGGTTTGGAGGTAATGTCGTAGGTGACGCGGTTGATGCCCGGTACTTCGTTGATGATCCGGGTGGCGGTTTCGCCAAGGAAGTCGTGGCTGAACGGGTAGTAGTCGGCCGTCATCCCGTCGACAGATGTGACCGCACGCAGCGCGCACGCATAGTCATAGGTGCGTCCGTCGCCCATCACTCCAACGGTGCGGACGGGCAGAATGGCGCAGAACGCCTGCCAGATCTCATCATAAAGCCCGTGTTTGCGAATCTGGTCGATATAGACGGCGTCCGCTTCGCGCAGGATGTCTAGCTTGGCGCGCGTGATCTCTCCAGGGCAGCGGATGGCAAGGCCGGGACCGGGGAAGGGGTGGCGACCGATGAAGTGGTCAGGCAGACCCAGTTCGCGACCCAGGGCGCGTACTTCGTCCTTGAACAGTTCACGCAGCGGTTCGACCAGTTTCAGCCCCATCTTTTCCGGCAGACCGCCGACATTGTGGTGCGACTTGATCGTGACCGACGGACCGCCTGAGAAGCTGACGCTTTCGATGACGTCCGGGTAGAGCGTGCCTTGGGCCAGGAACTCGGCCCCCTCGATCTGGTCCGCGTATTTCTGGAACACGTCGATAAACAGGCGGCCAATGATCTTGCGCTTCGTCTCGGGATCGGACTGGCCTTCAAGTTCACCAAGAAACAGCTCTGTCTCATCCGCGTGTATGACCTGCAGGTTCATGTGGTCACGGAACATGCCAACGACCTCTTCGGCCTCGTTCTTGCGCAGAAGTCCGTGGTCAACAAACACGCAAGTGAGCTGATCGCCTACAGCCTCGTGGATTAACGCCGCAGCGACGGAGCTGTCGACGCCACCTGAAAGGGCGCAGATCACCTTCTTGTTGCCAACTTGCTCGCGAATACGCTGCATTGCTTCTTCGCGGTAGGCACCCATCGTCCAATCGCCGGTAAAGCCAGCAAGTCGTACGAAGTTTTCGTAAAGCTTTGCGCCCTTGGGCGTATGATGCACCTCGGGGTGGAACTGCACGGCGTAGAAATTGCGCGACGTGTCGGCTGTGATGGCATAGGGTGCATTGGGCGATGTGCCGTAGACCTCGAAACCCGGGGCAAGCTTGGACACATGGTCCCCATGGCTCATCCACACCTGTTCTTTGCCATCTCCGAACCAGCCGTCCAGCAGGTTAAGCTGCCCTTCCGGCGTGACAAATGCGCGGCCAAACTCTGCCGTGCCGCCGCCGCCAGAGATCTTGCCGCCTTCAACCAAACCACCCAGCTGGTGCATCATCACCTGCTGGCCGTAGCAGATGCCCAGAACCGGAATGCCCATGTCGAACAAAGCATCGGGCGCGCGGGGGGAGCCTTCGCGCGTGACACTGTCTGGACCGCCAGACAGAATGACCGCCTTTGGCGCCATTTTCTGAATGAGATCGGCGTCAACGTTCTGATAGGGGTGAATTTCGCAATAGACATCAAGCTCGCGCAAACGCCGTGCGATGAGTTGCGTCACCTGGCTGCCGAAGTCGATGATGAGGAGGCGGTCGTGGATCTGGTCGGTCATGTGCGTGCAATAGGCATGTGCGCGCAGGGTGGCAAGCGCAGGACAGGGGCTCTGACCCAGACCCCGAGGTATTTTTTGCCAGAAGAAGGGGGGATGTCGCTTTTTTCCCTTGATGGACGCTAACCGCGCGCCGTTGGGTTTGGGATAGGGTAATCACCTTGGCATCAATTCACATGAAAAGGGGATGCGGCATGGAACAGGCACCGACACGCAGACGGGGACGCGGCGGCGGGGGCGCTGCACGGCGTGCGGAGCGCAGTGCTGTATCCTTCGAAACTGCGAAATTCATCGAACGGAATATCCCGAATTTCGAGGTGTTGACGGAGGAGGCACTCGAAATTATCGAAAACAACGCTGAAAAGGTGTTGGAAGAGATTGGGGTGAACTTCCCAGACAATCCGGCCGCTTTGCAGCGTTGGCGCGATGCGGGCGCAGATGTCGATGGTGAACGGGTGCGCATCCCTTGCGGTCTGGCACGCAAGCTGTGCGAAACGGCACCGCCGTCCTACACCCAGCACGCCCGCAACCCGGCCCGCACGGTCGAGGTTGGGGGTAAGAACCTTGTCCTTGCCCCGGTCTATGGCCCACCTTTTGTTCGGGATGCCAGTGGCGGTCGGCGCTATGCGACGATGGAGGATTTCCGCAATTTCGTGAAGCTGGGCTACATGTCGAAATGGCTGCACCATTCGGGTGGCACGGTCTGTGAGCCCACGGATGTGGCGGTGAACAAGCGTCATTTGGACATGCTCCACGCGCACATGACGCTGTCGGACAAGCCCTATATGGGGTCGGTGACTGAGCCCAGCCGAGCCCGCGATTCGGTCGAGATGTCAGAGATTCTGTTCGGTAAAGACTTCGTGGCCGAGAACACGGTGATGACATCGCTTATCAACATCAACTCTCCCATGACCTTCGATGACGTGATGATGGGCGCGCTTGAGGTCTATGCGCAGGCAAATCAGGCCTGCATCATCTCGCCCTTCATCGTGGGCGGGGCCATGGCGCCGGTGTCTGTGGCGGGGACTCTCACACAGGTGCTGGCCGAGGTGCTGGCCGGCATAGCATATTCCCAGCTTTGCAGGGCAGGAGCACCCGTGATCATGGGGGCGTTTGTCACCTCGATCGACATGAATTCGGGTGCCCCCACCTTTGGCACGCCGGAGGCTTCGCACATCACATATGGCGCTGGGCAATTGGCGCGGCGGCTCGGGCTTCCCTTCCGGTCGGCGGGTTCTTTCTGCGGCTCGAAGCTGCCCGACGCACAGGCGGCTTATGAAACTGCGAATTCGCTGAATATGGGACTGCTGTCAGGCGTGAACTTCATGCTGCACTCATGTGGTTGGCTTGAGGGCGGGCTGGTCAGCTCTTACGAGAAATTCGTCATGGATGCAGATCAACTTGGGACGCTGCACCATCTGGCTGCCGGTGTGCAGGTGGATGAGAATGCGCAGGCGATGGACGCCATTCGTGAGGTGGGCCCGGGCGGGCACTACCTTGGCTGTGCCCATACGCAAGCGAACTTCAAGTCCGCGTTCTGGAAGTCAGACCTACTGGACTACAAGCCGTTCGAAACCTGGGAAGACGAGGGCGCGCGGGATACGGCCGCGCTGGCCACGCTTCGGGTGCAAAAGCTTCTGTCGGACTACCAGCAGCCTGCCATGGACCCTGCCATGCGCGAGGCGCTGGACGCCTATGTCGCCGAAAAAAAAGCAGCAGAGCCTGACGCCTTCATGTGATCAGATTGCCGGGTCGCTTTGCGCGGCCCGCAGCGTGCGGGCCTCGCCCACAATGGCGATCAGGATGTCGATGTGGCGCAGCAGACTGTAGGACGAATCGTCACTGATGCGCTGGGCATTCAGTTCGCCTTCGATCTCCATCAGGCGCATGAGTGCGGCGCCATGGCGTGGCAACTGTCCGTAGCCCAGAAGACGCGGCAGATGCGCGTTTCTGCGATAGTCTTCAGCTCCGATTCGTGCGGCGCGCATCAGCAGGCGTGGACGACGAAGTGCGCTGAGCATGGACAGAATATCTTGCATTTCCGGTCTCCTTGAGTGGTGTCGACCCGATCCCCGTCGGGTGAAAACAAGCGGAGCATTGCACAACCTGAGCGGGTGCTGCGTGCGTTCGGTTGAGCGCGCACGTTCGTTTAGCAACTGTTTATCTTTTGGAAACAATGCTGCGGATATCGATGAATGTTAACGATCCAGTAATCAGCGCAGCTCTAGGTTGTGTGGATGTTTTTGTGGATAACCCGATGCGAACAAAGACATTCGGGGCCCAAAAGGGAAGAAGGACGGAAAACAGCTATGCGCCACAGCGATGTACTCTGCTCGACGGACCTGAACCTGCCTGCCTGGGTTCCAGACGGGGCCGTACACTACCTTGCACACACCGAAGTCGGTTTGCCGATCCGCGAACTGGCGCGCAATTCGGGCTGTCATGCCTCGACCGTACTGCGCCAGATCCGGCGGTTTGAAACCCGTCGCGACGATCCTTTGGTGGATGCAGTGCTGCGCAAATTGGGGAAGTCTCTGGGGCGGAAACGTTCGTCGGCTGCACCTCAGCCCATGAAGGATGATCCGGAAATGCAAAATGCTCTTGCGCGGGACCACGGTCCAGACACCACCGTGATGACACAGGATTCTGTTCGTATTCTGCGGCGCCTCTGCGAAACGGGGGCAGTTCTGGCGGTCGCGGTTGATATGGAAAAAGCAGTCGTCGTACGCGACGGTGTGACCGGCAGCAGCACGCGCACCGCCGTGGTTGATCGCAAGATTGCCGAAGCGATGGCGCTTCAGGAATGGATCAGCGCGGAAAGCACGGGGCGGATTACGCGGTATCGCATCACTCCTGCAGGTCGCACGGCCCTTGCCGAGATGATGGGAGAGGTTGAAGACGCGCAACCGGGCTTTGCCGAGGCTGCAACCCCCTTTGCTGATCAGCACCGTCAATGGGGCGAGCGTACGGTGCGCGACACCGACACGGGCCAGCCACGCAAGGTGCGCTACAACCTCGCGGAATCGCCACTGACAGCCTTGGCGCGCCGCCGCGACAAGGCCGGGCAGCCTTTTCTTTCAGATGACCTCGTCACGGCGGGTGAGCGTCTGCGCGAGGATTTCGAACTTGCCCAGATGGGGCCTCGTGTGGCCCAGAACTGGGACCGATTCCTGACTGGCGGCGGGCGCGGTGGGTTCGCCATTGACAGCGGTGTCGGCAACGGACCGGAAGGGGCCCGCACGCGTGTTGCGGCCGCTCTGCGCGATCTCGGTCCCGGCTTGTCGGACGTTGTTCTGCGCTGTTGTTGCTACCTGGAAGGGCTCGAGAGTGCTGAAAAGCAACTTGGCTGGTCCGCTCGGTCCGGCAAGATCGTACTGCGCATCGCCCTTATGCGCCTGAAGCAGCACTACGATGAGACGATGGGACCAGGCGGCGGTTTGATCGGCTGAAAACCGCGCCTGTTCCGCCAAATGGCGCTGCGTCCTCCCCGCAGCGCCATTTTTTTGGTTTCTGTTCCCGTGTGACTCGCTGGCCTCGAAGGTACGGTTGGGCGCAGGACGGTGAGGTATGATGGCATCGTCAAAACTTTGAACGTATTTGCGGTGGAGGTTTTGAATGCATCAATCACCAAGGACGCTGTGTGCCTACGCTCGTGTGACAATGGTGATTTTGCTTGTCTTCCTCTGCGACGTGTCTGCCGCGCAGGCCGAGAGGCAGACATATTTTTCTGGCCTGATTGGCACCATGACCGAAAACAGATGGCATGACGCATTTGTCCCGGGGCGGGTGCAGTTTGCGGATTCGCACATTGTGGGCGGTGCGCTGGGATGGGATCGCCAAATCGGTGACAGCCGCTTCCGCTATGGGGTCGAGGCGCAGTTGGCCGTGCATTTTGGGCTTCAGGATCTGCTCGAGTTAACGGTGCCGGTTGTCCTGCGATATGTTCCGGAAGAGCAGACAGCGGTGCGTTCGATCGCCGCCGGTCTTGGGCTGTCGTACGCCTCGGAGGTTCCGCAGGTCGAGATCGACCGCAATGGCGCGTCTCAGCGCTTGTTTGTCCATTGGATGGCTGAGGTTGAGTTTGGCCTGTCTGACCCGAAAAAATCTGCGTTTGTCCGATTGCATCACCGCTCTGACGGATATGGCATATTCGAAGTTGACGCAGGATCGACGGGCTTTGTACTGGGCCTGCGACATCGCTTTTAAAGCGTGCCAAGCAACGCTTCTTTCGCACTATGTGCATAGCGGCCATGCGCCACGTGGTATTCAGCGGGAAACTCTTTATGTTAGAACAAGTTTAACGCTGAACCATTTGGCAGAGATCCATGCGCGACCTGAAAATCCCCGAACAGCGGCACCCGGAAAAAGCGCGGCGGCCTGATAACCCGCAGCCCAAGAAACCGGATTGGATCCGGGTCAAGGCACCGGTTAGCCAGGGATACAAAGACACGCACAAGATTATGCGTGACAACGGCCTTGTGACAGTCTGCGAAGAAGCAGGTTGTCCGAATGTCGGCGAGTGCTGGAGCCAAGGGCACGCGACCATGATGATTATGGGCGAGGTCTGTACCCGCGCCTGCACCTTCTGCAACATCGCGACGGGTAAGCCGCCCGAGGCGCTGGATGCGTTTGAACCCGGCCGTGTGGCACATGCGGTTGAAAAGCTGGGTCTGAACCACGTGGTCGTCACCTCCGTCGACCGTGATGACATCGAAGACGGCGGAGCAGATCATTTTGCCCAGACGATCCGCGCCATCCGTCATCGCAGCCCAGACACGACCATCGAAATTCTGACGCCGGATTTCATTCGCTGCGATCCGTCGGTGCTAGAAGTGGTGGTCGAAGCACGGCCTGACGTCTTCAATCATAACCTTGAAACGGTGCCGGGCCTGTACCCGGAGGTGCGCCCAGGCGCGCGCTATTTCCACAGTCTGCGCTTGCTGCAACGGGTCAAAGAACTGGACCCGTCCATGTTCACAAAGTCGGGGATCATGGTGGGGCTGGGTGAAGACCGGCAATCGGTCATCCAGGTGATGGAAGACATGCGCGCCGCCGATATCGACTTCCTGACCATCGGCCAGTACCTGCAGCCAACCCCAAAACACCACCGCGTGGACCGCTTCGTGCATCCGGACGAATTCGCGTCCTACGAAAAGGCGGCCTATGGCAAAGGGTTCCTGATGGTGTCTGCAACGCCGCTGACCCGTTCATCCTACCACGCAGGCGATGATTTTGCGCGCTTGCGCGCGGCTCGGCAGGCCAAACTCGCCTGACGCTCAGTACTTCGTAGGCACACCCGTCAGGTGAAGCGCACCTTCCCGATATAGGGCAGGTTGCGGTTGCGTTGCGCGTAGTCGATCCCGTACCCCACGACAAATTCATCTGGGATTTCGAAACCGGTCCAGTCCGCCTTCACCTCAACCTCGCGCTTGCTTGGCTTGTCGAGCAGGGCAATGGTGCGCAGCTTTGACGGCTTGCGTCCTTTCAGCAGGCGGATCACATGCTGCATGGTATAGCCGGTGTCGACAATGTCCTCGACAACCAGCACATCACGCCCTTCAATTGCGCCGCGCAAGTCCTTGAGAATGCGTACTTCTCGACTGCTTTCCATCCCGTCACCATAGGATGACGCTTCCAGGAAATCGACTTCGATGGGCAAGTCCAGTTCGCGCACCAGATCGGCAATGAACACGAAGGATCCGCGCAAGAGCCCAACAACCACCAGCTTGTCGGTGCCCGCAAACTCGGCCTGTATCTCACCACAAAGCGCTTCGATCCGTGCGGCAATCGCCTTGGCCGAGATCATTCTGTCTATGACATATGGCCGCTCTGACATGCGCTTCCCCTTGATTTTGCATGACAACCGCGACACATCCCTGCGCAACGCTCGTCCAAGGTCACCTTTACCGCAATGCCCACCCATTCCGAAACCCGCTTCCTGCCTTACACCGCACAACAGATGTACGATCTCGTGGCAGATGTGGGTGAATATCCTCAGTTCCTGCCGTGGTGCGCCGCAGCGCGCGTGCGGACCGTCACACCGCAAGGGGACAGCCAGGTGATGGATGCGGATCTTGTCATAAGTTTCAAGGTGTTCCGCGAGCGTTTTGGGTCCCGGGTCGTGCTGCATCCCGGCGAAAAGAAGATTGATACGGAATACCTTGATGGTCCCTTTCGCTACATGAAATCAAACTGGGCATTCTCGGACACCGAAGGCGGGTGCGATGTGTCGTTCTTCGTGGACTTCGAATTCAAGAACGCGATCCTCCAGGGGATCATTGGCGTGGTGTTCAACGAGGCGATGCAGCGCATTGTCAGGGCGTTCGAACGGCGCGCGGCCGAGCTTTATGGATAGCGCCGGCCTGGTTGAACCCGGTCCTTCGGGGAGGATGGCTTGAAACAGGGAAACATGGACATCACGGCGCTGCTTCTGGCCTATGCGCTGGCTGACCCGCCTGACGATGCGCGGGCCGTGATGTGCCTGTCCCTTTTGGATTGGGCCGCTTGTGGCATGGCTGGGCATCGCGATGGGGCGTTTGATGCTTGGGCTGCAACACTGGACACGGATGGGCCTGCCACACGGCTTGATGGGCGTGGTGGTGCGGTGGCGGAGGCCGCGCTTGTCAACGGCACATTGTCCCATGCGCTGGACTATGACGACACCCATTTTGCGCATATCGGCCATCCTTCCGTTGCGGTGATCCCGGCGGCGCTTGCCGTGGCGCAGATGCAGGGCGCACGGCTGAATGACATGGTCGATGCAGCGCTTGTCGGGGCCGAGGCGTCGGTTGCAACCGGGCTATGGTTGGGGCGGGGGCACTATCAGGTCGGATTTCATCAGACCGCCACGGCAGGGGCCTTTGGTGCGACGATCGCAGCGGTGCGGCTTCTTGGCCTGGATGGCGAAAAGATGCGGCAAGCGCCTGGTCTATGCTCGACAATGGCGTCCGGTTTGAAGTCCCAATTCGGGACAATGGGCAAACCGCTGAATGCAGGTCTTGCGGCACGCACAGGAGTCGAGGCGGCGCTATGGGCGCAAGCGGGCATGACCGCGGCCCCTGACGGTTTGGCAGGCACGCTTGGTTTTGGCGACACGCATCACGGGGAAGGGGCTGAGGTGCGGTTCGCGTGGCGCATGGGCGCTGTCAGCCACAAGTTTCATGCCTGTTGCCATGGGCTGCACGCCACTCTCGAAGCTGTTCGTGACGTCCCGCTGTGTGGTGCGTCGCGGGTTGAGGTGCATACCCACCCAAGGTGGATGACCGTCTGCAACCAAGCAGCACCCGATACCGGTCTCGGGGCCAAGTTTTCCTATGCTCATGTTCTGGCCATGGCAGCGCATGGCATGGACACGGGCAACATCAGCGCCTTCACCGACGCTTGCGCGCAAAATCCTCAACTTGGCTCATGGCGTGGTCGCGTGACCGTGTCGCCTGCCGATGACCTGACAGAGATGCAGGCGCGTGTGATCGTGGATGGGGTGGAGTGTTTCCATGACCTCGACATCCCTCTCCCGTTTGAGACCCGTGCCACCCGTATCCACAAAAAAGCCCGCGCGCTTGTGGGCGCACGGGCGGATCAGATAGTGCAGGCCATCCAGACGGATGACCTGCCAGCTTTCACTCAGCTGCTGACGTCGTAGGCACGCTCGCCATGCACGGCGAGGTCGAGGCCGTTGACCTCCGTTTCCTCATCCACGCGCAGCGGTGTGATGGCGCGCACCACAAAGATCAGCACAACCGTCACCACAAGCGTGAAGACACCGACAATGACCAGCGATCCCAGCTGTGCAGCCCAGCTGCCCGCGCCAAAGACGGCGATCATGATGGTGCCAAAAATGCCGCCGACACCGTGAACGGCGAACACGTCCAGCGTATCGTCGATCTTCAACACGTTACGGATCATGTTCACGGCTTCCTGACAGAGAATGCCCGCAACCGCACCGATAATCATTGCCTCGACGGGACCGACGAATCCGGATGCCGGTGTGATCGACGCAAGACCTGCAATGGTCCCTGTGACCATCCCAACCAGGGATGCTTTACCGAACTTGATCCGTTCCCACAGCGCCCAAGTCAACGAAGCCATCGCGGCCGAGATATGGGTTACGGTCAGCGCCATGGCGGCACCACCGTCAGCGGCCAGTTGCGACCCGCCATTGAAGCCGAACCAGCCGACCCACAGCAGGGCCGCCCCCATCATCACCATGCCCGGGTTGTGTGGCGGTGTGGTCTGGTTCTTGCGTGCGCCGAGGAACACGGCGAGCACGAGGGCCGCGATGCCGGCGGTTTCGTGCACCACGATGCCACCGGCAAAGTCCTTGACCCCAACCTCGCCAAAGATGCCGCCATCTGCCAGCATACCGCCGCCCCAAACCCAGTGCACGACCGGCGCATAGCACAACAGCATCCACAGGGCCGAGAACAACAGGACAAAGCCAAAGCCGATACGCTCGACATAGGCACCCACGATCAGGGCGGGTGTTATGATGGCAAATGTCATCTGGAAGGCAAAGAACAGCACCTCGGGCAGGGTGCCCGACAGGCTGTCAGCATCCACACCGCTAAGCAGCAGCTTGCCCAGGCCACCCCAGTAACCGGATCCGCCCTCGCCAAATGCGATGGAGTAACCGGCCACAAACCAAAGAATGCTCATCAGGCAGGCAATGGCATAGCAGTGCATGAAAACGCTCAGCACGTTGCGGGCGCGCACAAGGCCCCCGTAGAATAGCGCAAGGCCCGGCAACGTCATCAGCAGCACCAGTGCGGTTGCCACGATGATCCAGGCGGTATCGGCTCCGTTCATTGTCCCCTCCGGAATTTTTGTATGCGGGGTCCTCTGGCCGACAGCGCCTGCGGAAAAAAGAGGCGCGTGGGGTCAGGTCTGCTGATTTTAGGGGCATTTGTGAGAGTGCAAACATTTTGTGCGGCTTTCTGGCGAATTCGCACAAAAATAGGGCAAAGAGAAAAGTGGCGCCTAGGTCGGTATTAATGCGACTTTTAAAAGCCCAAGCGCATGGTCGCGGGCCGCGATCCGCACCTTGTCGCGCCCTTGCGCGCCGAACTCTACCGTTTCTGTGCGGACGCCACTAGCACCGGCGATGCCGAAACACACACGCCCTTCGGGTTTGAACTCTGATCCGCCCGGTCCTGCGATTCCAGTGATCGAAACAGCGAGCTGAACGGGCGCATGTTTCAAAGCACCCTCTGCCATTTCGGCCGCAACCTCTTCGCTGACAGCGCCGTGGGCTTCAAGAGTTGCTGCCGCTACACCCAACATGTCCATCTTTGCCTGGTTGGTGTAAGTGACAAACGCACGCTCGACCACGGCAGACGACCCCGGAATGTCGGTCAACGCAGCCGAGACCAAGCCACCGGTACAACTCTCTGCCGTGGCAATCATAACGCCATGATCTTTCGCTAATTCAAGGACTTCGGCGGCAAGGCTCATGCCATCAGAACCCTGTGCGCGAGGGCCGCCAACGCCAGCACGCCAATAGCCGCAAACACACCGGCAATCACGTCATCCAGCATGACGCCAAGCGCATCACCACGCCGATCGGCCCAGCCGACAAGCCACGGCTTCCAGATGTCGAACAGGCGGAACAACACAAAGGCGGCAATCCAACCAGGCCACATCACAAGTACGTCCAAACCACGATCCCACGCCGCGTAGCTCAGCGGAAACAGGGCGATCCACTGGCCGACCACTTCGTCCGCCACGATCTCGGAAGGATCATGGTCGCCACCGCCCGATGTCATCTGTGCAGTGGCCCACCAAGCGGCAACAAAATAGACGGCTGTGGCGGCAGCAAGCAGCGGGAAGCCACCCAGTTGATGCAACAACCAAGCCAGCGGCAATGCGACAAGGGACCCCCAAGTGCCGGGGGCGGGCCGCATATAGCCCACGAAACATGCCGTGCCCAAAATCCGTGCAATCATGTCTTGATCAACGCTGCTGTGGCGATGCAGGCAATGCCTTCACCACGCCCGGTGAAGCCCAAACGTTCGGACGTGGTCGCCTTGACCGACACGCGGTCAATGTCGAGGTCCATGATCTCGGCCATTACGGCGCGCATCTTTGCCGCATGTGGCCCGACCTTCGGCTCTTCGCAGATCAAGGTGCAGTCGACATTCGATATCTCGAACCCCATCTCGCGGGCCATACCCACCGCATGGCGCAGGAATATGTCGCTCGCAGCGCCTTTCCACTGCGGATCGCTGGGGGGAAAGTGCTGACCAATATCACCGCGCGCCAAGGCGCCATAGATTGCATCGGTCACAGTGTGCATACCGACATCGGCATCAGAGTGACCGACAAGGCCGCGATCATGCGGCACCTGTACGCCGCACAACGTTACATGATCACCGGGGCCAAAGGCATGCACATCGAATCCATTGCCAAGTCTAATGTCCATCGCGCCCTCGCAAGATCCGTTCAGCCCGCTCAAAGTCCGCTGGGTGTGTGATTTTTAGATTGTCCTCGTCACCCGGCACAATGGCAATTGCCAAACCGTGGGCGCGGGCCACCTCCACGTCATCCGCAGCACCGCCCGGATGGGCCGCGTGCGCCGCGCGGATGGCGTCAAGGTGAAAGCCTTGTGGGGTCTGTGCCCGGTACAAGCCGTCGCGGTTCTGCGTGCCGGTCACCCGACCTTCAGCGCCCGTCCACAACGCATCCGTGACGGGCAGGGCCGGTGCAGCACCGACACTGTCCTCAAGTGCATCCAGAACGGCCGATATGGTCCGGGCGGTGACCAATGGACGCGCCACATCATGGATCAAAACGACATCCGCGTCCTCTACCACTGCCAATCCCTTGTCGACTGAAGCGGCCCGATCCGCACCGCCATACACAACTGTTATGTCCTTGCTCGCAATCTGCGCGACACGCGTATCATCATCCGGATGCACAACCATAACGACCTTAGAAACCCGCGAGTGACCGGCAAAGGCATCCAGCGTGTGGGCCACAATCGGTCGCCCCCCAAGGTGCTGCCACTGTTTGGGCAAATCCCCTCCGGCGCGCGTTCCGCGTCCGGCAGCGACGATCACGGCGGCGGCGCGCTTCATTCTTGGGTTCTCCAATTCATACTTGATCTCTAGGCCGTGCGGTGCGGCCTGTCCATGACCAGAAGTTCTGCCTAAATTTTGGGCAACACACTACCCTTGCGCACGGAAACAGCGTTGCAGTGATTGAGAAAACCCCGCATGTGAAATACCAGACAGTATCGCACAAGGATTAGGCAAACCGGATGGCCACTGGCCCCCTCGACATGACAGCCCCCGTGATGTTGGCCCCAATGGCCGGAATCACCGATCTTCCATTCCGGTCTCTCGTGGCCCGGTTTGGGGCCGGTATGGTGGTGTCTGAAATGGTGGCCAGCCACGACATGCTCAATGCGCGTCCGGGCAGTCGGGAAAAAGCCGAACTGGGTTTGGGCGCAGCCGGAACCGCCGTCCAACTGGCTGGGCGCGAAGCTGCGCCAATGGCCGAAGCGGCGCGTATGGTCGCCGGGCAGGGTGCACGCGTCATCGACATCAACATGGGGTGTCCGGCCAAGAAGGTGGTGAACGGGTATTCCGGTTCCGCCCTGATGCGTGACCCGGATCACGCGTTGACGCTGATCGAGGCGGTTGTGAATGCGGTCGATATTCCGGTGACCCTCAAAACCCGCTTGGGCTGGGACGACGCCTTGATGAATGCGCCAGAGATTGCCGCGCGGGCCGAAGCTGCGGGCATCCGGCAAATCGTGATCCATGGCCGCACACGGTGCCAATTCTACAAAGGCAGCGCCAATTGGGCTGCAATCCGCGCGGTGGTCGATGCCGTAAACATCCCCGTGATTGCCAATGGTGATATCGTGGGTGCCGCCACGGCGACACAGGCTTTGGTCCAGTCTGGCGCACATGGCGTGATGATCGGGCGGGGTGCACAGGGCAAACCGTGGCTGTTGGCCGAGGTTGCCCATGCGCTTTACGGCGCAACTGCACCGGATGTGCCAAAAGGGGACGCCTTCGCCGAGATGGTGATGGCTCATTATGACGACATGCTGCGCTTCTACGGCGACCTCTTGGGTCTTCGCGTGGCCCGCAAGCATCTGGGCTGGTTCATGGACACCGCTGGCACGCCGACGGATCTGCGCCGCGCGGTTCTGACGGCCAAGACGCCCAAGGCGACGATGGACTTGCTGCCCCGTGCGCTGTGTCCTGAAACAGGGATGGCAGCAGCATGACCGGGGCAGGGGATCTCTGGGCCTCGTTGCCAGTGCCGGTCATCATCATCGGGCCGCAGGATGACATTGTCGACATCAACTCGGCCGCCGAAGGGTTCTTCAATGCGTCGGCCAAGACCATGAAGGGCCTGCCGCTGTGGGATGAGCTGGCCGTGGATGCGCCGTTGGAAGAAAGCCTGGCACGGGCGCGCAAGAACGGCACGCCGCTTTTCGTCAACGATGTGGATGTGGGCCACGGAGGTCGCGCACCCCTGCAATGCGCGCTGCAAATCGCCCCCCTCATCGACGCGCCCGATCACATGGTGCTGATGATCTCTCCCCGCGAGCTTTCGGGGCGGATGACGCAGAACCATTCGGTCAAGTCCGCCGCCAAGTCTGCCATCGGCATGGCCGAAATGCTGGCCCATGAAATCAAGAACCCGCTAGCTGGTATCACCGGGGCCGCCCAACTGCTCAGTATGAACCTCAAACCAGAGGATCTGGAACTGACCGACCTGATTGTCGAAGAGGGGCGGCGCATCGTGAAGCTGCTTGAACAGGTCGAGCAATTTGGAAATCTCTCTCCTCCCGATCTCAAGCCCGTGAACATCCACGACGTGCTGGACCGCGCGCGGCGGTCTGCACTGCTGGGTTTCGGCGCCCAAATGAAGATCATCGAGGACTACGACCCTTCGCTGCCCTTGGCCTACGGCGATCCGGACAAGCTGCTGCAAGTCGTGCTGAACCTGCTCAAGAATGCGTCCGAGGCTGCCGGCGACGGCGGCGGCACAATCCGCTTGCACAGCTATTTCGAACATTCGTACCGCCTGCGCCGTGCCGATGGCTCCGGTCAGTCACTGCCGCTGCAAGTCGAGATCATCGATGACGGACCGGGCCTGCCGGACGCCATCGCCGCCGATATCTTCGACCCCTTCGTGTCGGGTAAGGAAAACGGCACCGGGCTTGGCCTCGCGCTCGTGTCCAAGATCATCTCGGATCACGGCGGTTGGATTTCTGTCACCTCCGTGCCCGGCAAGACAGTGTTTCGCCTGTCCCTGCCGCGCGCCCCCAAATCGGCCCAGCCGGGCCCTGACCAAACAAAGGACTAGCATATGGATGGCACCGTTCTTGTCGCTGATGACGACCGCACGATCCGCACCGTTCTGACCCAGGCGCTGACCCGCGCCGGGTGCAAGGTGCACGCGACCTCCAGCCTGACCACGCTGATGCGCTGGGTGGGCGAGGGCAAGGGCGACGTTGTGATCTCGGACGTGATGATGCCGGACGGAAATGGCCTCGAAATGCTGCCCAAGATCAGCGAGGATCGCCCAGGCTTGCCGGTCATCGTGATCAGCGCGCAAAACACCATCATGACGGCGATCCAGGCAGCTGAGGCCGAGGCCTATGATTATCTGCCCAAGCCGTTTGATCTGCCGGACCTGATGAAGCGCACGGCAAAAGCGCTCGAACAAAAGGCCCACGCACCCGCACGGGAAGAAGACAACGACCGCCCGGACGAATTGCCGCTTGTTGGACGCACGGCGATTATGCAGGCGCTGTATCGAGTTGTGGCGCGGGTGATGAACACGGACCTGCCGGTGCTGATCTGGGGCGAAAGCGGCACGGGAAAATCGCTGATCGCACGGGCCATCCATGACTTCTCTGATCGGCGTACGCTTCCGTTTGTCACGGTCACCGCGGCTGAGCTGCAAGACCTCGAAGGACCCGCACGTGTTCTGGCGCGCGTCAAGGGCGGCACATTGCTGATCGATGAAATCGGCGACATCCCCGAGGAAATACAAGCCCGCATCGTGCGCATGATGGACACGCCCGGCGAATATGTCCCGCGCTTCCTTGCCACCTCACAAACGGATCTTACAGCGGCGATGGAGGCTGGGCAGGTGCGCAAAGACCTGTACTACCGCCTGTCCGGGGCCACACTGAACGTCCCGGCGCTGCGCGAACGGGTCGATGACATCCCGCTGCTGGCAGAACACTTCCTGGTCCGGGGCGAGAAAACCGGACAGCAACGCCGCGTGCTCTCTGACGCCGCGGCCGAGATTTTCCGCACCTATTCCTGGCCCGGCAACGTGCGCCAATTGGAAAATGCGGTCCGCCGGCTGGGTCTGACCAGTCGCGCCCTCGAAATCTCGGCCTCCGAGGTCGAACAGGTGCTTGGCAGCCAACCAGAACTGGAACCCATCCGCAGCGCGGGCGACACAGAAAAGCTGGGCGCGTCGGTTGGTCGGCACCTCAAACGGTATTTCGACCTGCACGGCAACATGCTGCCGCCCCCGGGACTGTACCAACGCATCCTGCGCGAGGTTGAGGCGCCGCTGATCGAAATTGCCCTCGACGCGACAGGCGGGAACCAGGCGAAATGCGCGGATCTGCTGGGCATCAATCGAAATACTTTGCGCAAGAAAATTACAGATCTTGATATTGAGGTGACACGCCGCCGCAAGTTGATGTAATACTGCCACACAACCCGTGGCCGATGGGGCGCACTTGTCCCCCGGATCACTGGATATGGCGGTACGGCACCGAAGGTGCCACATCATCGAGGTCGGGCCACGTGGCATCCGGAACACGCACCAGCTGGTGGTTGACGCTGGGCCGTCTGCGGCGACGCAGACGGGTGCGCAATGCGGCGACCTTGGGTCTTGTGCTTCTTGGTCCCGTCCTCGCCCTTGCGACAGTTCTTGTTCTTGGACCGCTGGATCAGGGTCAGGGTGCAAATGCCCTGTCTTTGCGGCTCGTTCTGCTTGCTGACCTGGTTTATGTCCTCCTTCTGGGCGCTTTGGTCCTGTCGCAAATTGCCCGTCTCATTGCGGCGCGGCGTGCGAAATCGGCGGGCTCGCGACTACACCTCCGGCTTGCCGGTGTTTTTGCGGTGCTGGCCCTTATCCCAACCGTAACGGTGGCCGTGTTCGCGGGCCTGACTGTGAACATCGGCCTTGAAGGGTGGTTCTCTGACCGGGTCAGCCGCGTGGTCGGGGCATCGCTTGCCGCCGCCGAAGCATACGAATCGGAACAGCGAACTGACCTGATCACGGACGCGCGGGCGCTTGGACGTTACATCGACACGGTGCGCGGCGCGCAGGTGGTCGGCGACCGCGAAGTGCTGAGCGAAGGGCAGGTGCAGGTGCAACGCGGTCTGCGCGAAGCGTTCCTCGTCGATGGCACGGGCGAGCTGCGGGCACGCGGGGATCGGTCCTATCTCTTTAACTTCGAACGCCCAACTGCCGATCAGATTTCGCAATCCATTGATACGGGTGGGTTGGTCATTCAAGACTGGACCAATAACGAGTTCCGCGCACTTGTTCCGTTGGCGAGCTACGTGGACCGCTTCCTTTATGTCAGCCGCGAGGTCGACGGCGAAATCCTGTCGCTGCTCGACGAGACAAAGGAAACCGTTCGGCTTTATCAGCAGTTGGAAAGCGAACGGGGCACGGTGCTGTTCCAATTTGGCCTTTTGTATCTTGGCTTTGCGGTCATCCTGATTCTGGCGGCGATCTGGCTGGGGCTGTGGTTCGCTGAACGTCTCTCCGGCCCGGTTGGACGTCTGACAGGTGCGGCACAGCGGGTTGGGGCCGGGGACCTCGACGTGCAGGTCCGCGAGGAAGAAGGCGACGACGAAATCGCCATGCTGGGCCGCTACTTCAACCAGATGACCCGGCAGCTCAAAGGTCAACGCCACACATTGCTGGCCAACACCGAACAGATCGAACGCCGGCGGCGCCTGTTCGATTCCGTACTCAGCTCAGTCACATCTGGCGTGGTTGGCGTCGATGCCGGCGGTCGGGTGACCTTTGTGAACCGTTCAGGTGCTCAGCTTCTGAACTGGCAAGAGGGGCGCGAAGCGGTGCCGCTGGCGGTGGCCGTGCCCGAGTTTGCCGCACTCTTTGCGCTGCTCAAGGCCGGCCCACAAGAGGTGGCGACAGGAGAGGTCAAGGTGACGCGCGGCGGTCATCTCGAAAACCTGCTGGTCCGAATGGCCACACGTCGCAGCATCGAAGGGGAATTGGAAGGCTACGTGGTTGCTTTTGACGACGTGACCGACCTTGTATCGGCGCAGCGCATGGCGGCGTGGGGCGATGTCGCCCGCCGCATCGCGCACGAGATCAAGAATCCTCTGACACCAATCCAACTCAGCGCCGAGCGGATCAAACGCAAGTTCAGCCCCAAGGTGGGCGAAGAGAGCGATAGCCTCGAACAGATGACAGATGTGATCGTGCGGCAAACGGGGGACTTGCGGCGCATCGTCGATGAATTCTCGAAATTTGCCCGCATGCCCGAACCGGATCGCAAAAGCCATGACCTGACCCAACTGGTGCAGGATGCCGTGGTGCTACAGCAATCCGGGCAACCGGGTGTGAAGATTGTGGCCGATCTGCCCAACGTTGCCATCCACGCCGAAGTTGACGCCACGATGATTTCCCAGGCGCTGACAAATCTCGTGAAGAACGGTGGGGAAGCCATTGAAAGTTTGCAAAGAAATGGAATTCCCGATGGGCATGAACCTCGCATAGAGGTCGCCATGAAAACGGGTCCCGCCGGGGCGGTGATCACCATTTCTGACAACGGCATTGGCCTCCCCGAAGACCGCGCACGCCTGTTTGAGCCCTATGTGACGACGCGGGACGAAGGCACCGGCCTTGGCCTGCCTATCGTTAAGAAGATCATCGAAGAGCACGGGGGCACATTGACCCTCGAAGACGCGGCCCCGTTTGAGGGCCAGACCCATAGCGGAGCCATGGCCGTAATCACGCTGCCTGTCGTGGTATCCGCACCAGCAGTTGAGGAAGAGGAAGCAGTATGAGTGACATTCTGATTGTGGACGACGAGCGGGACATCCGGGAGCTGATATCGGACATCCTCAAGGACGAAGGGTTTTCGACCCGGCTGGCGGGCAACTCCGATGATGCCATGGCCGAGATTGAGTCAGAGGAACCTGCGCTGATGATCCTCGACATCTGGCTCAAGGACAGCCGAATGGACGGCATCGATATCCTCAAGGCGGTCAAGCGGGACAATCCTGGCGTTCCGGTGGTCATCATTTCGGGCCACGGCAACATCGAGATCGCGGTGGCCGCGATCAAGCAGGGCGCCTACGACTTCATCGAAAAGCCGTTTAACATAGACCAGTTGCTGGTTGTCATCCGCCGCGCCATGGAAACTTCGCGTCTGCGCCGTGAAAACCAGAGCCTAAAGCGTCCAGAACTTGCACAGACCAAGATGATTGGCGCGTCGGCCAGTTTCAGGGCGCTGATTTCGCAACTGGACAAGGTGACTAAGTCCAACGGCCGCGTGATGCTGACGGGCCCTGCCGGGTCCGGCAAGGAGGTCGCTGCGCGCTACATCCATGCCAATTCGAACCGGTCTGATGCCCCCTTTGTCACCGTGAATTGTGCGGGCGTTGCGCCTGAAACGATGGAAGAGGTTTTGTTCGGCAAGGAGGGCGGCGAGCGTGGTGTTGAGCCGGGTCTGCTGGAGCAAGCGCATGGCGGCGTGATCTACTTCGATGAAGTAGCGGACATGCCTATCGGCACGCAGTCCAAGATCCTGCGTGTGCTTGTGGACCAGCAGTTCCAGCGGGTGGGCGGCACTGACAAGGTGCGCGTGGATTTGCGCGTGATCTCGTCCACCAACCGAAATCTTGAAGAAGCCATAGCGGCCGAGACCTTCCGGCAGGAGTTGTATCACCGCTTGAACGTGGTGCCGATTGCGGTGCCGAGCCTTGAAGAACGGCGTGAGGATATTCCAGTTCTGGCCGAGCACTTCATCGACGAATGCAACACCGCACAGGGCCTGCCCAAGCGCGACCTGAGCGAAGATGCCGCCGCTTTGATGCAGACGATGATTTGGCCCGGCAACGTGCGGCAGCTCAAGAACATGGTTGAGCGGGTCTTGATCCTTGGCGACGGAACCGGACCCATTGATGCCAAGGAACTGCCCGGTTCGGAGGAGCCTGCCGGTGAAGAGGGCCGCGTGGTTCTGTCCGGTGCCCTTGCAACCTTGCCGCTGCGGGAGGCGCGGGAAGCGTTTGAACGGGAGTATCTGCTGACCCAGATCAACCGCTTTGGTGGCAACATCAGCCGGACAGCAAACTTTGTTGGCATGGAACGCTCGGCCTTGCACCGCAAGCTGAAGTCACTTGGGGTTGTGACCTCGTCCAAGGCGGGTCATCTGGATGAGGAAGAGGCGCAGGTAAGCTCAGCCGCAGCCGAAGCGAAAAATTCTGTCCCCGCGGGGACAGATTTGTAAAACGCAGCAAAATCAATTGCTTGAGAATCGCAAAGGTTAAATCGCGTTAACCTTTGCGCACATCCAGTTGGGCCAGAACGTCCAGTCCCTGCATGTTCAGGAAGTGCAGGATGTCGATGAACACCCAGTTCTCTGCCAGCTTGTCTCCGTCACGACGGTAGAAATCGACAACCCGCATGTCCGCCTTTCTGCCCGAGGGCGGCAGGCCCAGATATGGGCCTGTGCATTCCATCGTGAGGTTAGGCCAGCCGAAGAATCCGCCGTAGTTCCCTTCGGCCATGCGACAGATGTGGCCGTTAAAAGTGCGATCCCCGAGCTGCGTGCGGAACGGGCGCTGATGTTGTTCGATATAACGATCGATCGTGTAGGTGGCGCCGATGCCCGTTGGTCCCCACCAGATCATGTCATCGTGCCAGTCGCGGGCCAGCTCGTCTTGGGGGAGGGGCGGATTTTCCGTCGTGTTGGCCCGTGTGATCGCGTCCATCATTGCGTGGATGCGGTCGAGCGTTGCCTGACCGACAGCTGGATCATGATCGTCAAACAACAGGCCGTCATGTGTCATCGGTCCGGGCTGAACCAGTTGGGCGCCAGTCATGCCGGGCAGGGGGTACTGACCCGCTTGCGCCATCAGATGCAACAGATCGACAAACAATGCCTGTTCGACAATCCGATCCCCCTCGACACGCGAAAACTCGGCATAGCGCACCATGGCGATCTTGCGTGTGGGCTGGATGCCGAGGAAGGGCGCATCGAATAGCCCCATGAGATGGCCCATCGAGGCAACCCAGGTGTCGCCACCTTCGTCGAGATGGTTGTGCCCGGCAAAGAAGATGTCCTGGCGCCTCTGCACACGGGACAAAGCCGTCAGAAAAGGGGACCAGAACGTGTCCGCGACCGCTTGGGGGCCATGCTGTTCATGGAAGGGATGCATGCCGCGCCAAAACGTGTCGGGCAGGAAGTGCTGCGAAAGTGCGGTTGCGCAACATCCGGGTTCGGCGCGCCCGAGGGCGGCGTGATGGGCCAGCACGACGGCTTTGGCCCGGGCGAGATCAGTGGTCATGATTATCCTTGGGTAACGATGCGGAACCGGCCATCGCCGGTCCGAATGGCGCAGCTGCGGGCATTGAGCCGGGGCAGGATGGTTGATGGCCCGGGTGGGGCGGCATTTGCAACACCTTGGGTGCATTGTGGTATTTCGACGGGTCGGTAGCCAAGATCACCCATGCACTGCGCCTTGACCCGCGCGCGCAGGTTGGCATTGGTGTCAACGGTATAGACGTCTCCGGGTATCCAGTAGCCCCGGCTGTAGCAATGCCCGTCCTTGTTACAGACCCGGCGCGGCACGTAAATCGGCGCGCCTTGACGGACCTGGTTTGCAACAGGTGCATCGCGTAAGGCGCGCACGTCGCAATTGGTGTTGTCCCGCTCGAACTGGGCAAAGCTGACGCCTTCCGCATAGTAGGTCGACAGCGGCAAGCAAGCGGACAGAGCCAAAGGGGCAAGAAGAGTGACGATGGCGCGCATGTCTCGATTTTGCCTAAGCCTGTCGGATTTGACAATTCGTGAATGCCCTGTTGGCTGACTTTGCGCAAGCGTTGACCGCCTGCGCCCTCTCTGTCATGCAAAGAGGCTGAATGTGCCGCGATGCGGCGCGTCAAAACGGGGACATGGATGAAGGTCATCATCTGCGGGGCTGGCCAGGTGGGGTGGCAGATTGCACGCCACCTTTCGGGTGAGCGCAACGATGTCACGGTGGTCGACAATGACCCCGATCTGGTGCGTCGGGCCACTGACACATTGGATGTGCAGGGGGTGGCGGGCTTTGCCAGCTATCCGGACGTTCTGGAACGTGCCGGGGCGCGGGATGCCGATATGGTCATCGCCGCGACCTATTCAGATGAAGTGAACATGGTCACCTGCCAGGTGGCGCATTCCGTTTTCGGGGTAAACCGCAAGATTGCGCGCCTGCGCAGCCAGTCCTATCTGACCGCCATCTATTCCGATCTGTATCGCCGCGATCACATGCCGATTGACGTGGTGATTTCGCCGGAGCGGGAAGTAGCGGCCGCCGCCTTGCAGCGCCTGAGCGCGCCAGCTGCGTTCGACACCGAACTGTTCATTGACGGGCAGGCCCAGCTTTTGGGCATCGCGTTGGACGCCGATTGCCCGGTGTTGAACACGCCTTTGCGCCAGCTGACCGATCTGTTTTCGACCTTGCGCGTTGTCGTTGTTGGCGTGCGGCGGGACGGGGTGCTGTTTGCCCCTGAAGCGTCGGACCAATTGTTTGAGGGCGACGAAGCCTATGTCTTTGCCCATGTGGATGACGTGCCGCGCACCATGGAAGTGTTTGGCAAGACCATGCGCAAACAGGAACGTGTGGTTCTTGTGGGTGGGGGCAATGTTGGCCTGACCGTGGCCAGCGCCCTTGAACAGCGTGCAAGTCGTGTGCGCGCCAAGGTGATCGAGCGCAATCGTCGTTGTGCGGAATTGGCCGCCGAGGCCTTGGAACGCACCATCGTGCTGAACGGCGACGGTCTGGACGTGACCCTGTTGGCCGAGGCGGGTGTGTCGCGCGCAGATGCCATGCTGGCCGTGACCGATGACGACAAGACCAACATGTTGGCCGCCGTGCGGGCCAAGGCCGAGGGCTGCCCCTATGCCATCGCCTTGATCAACGACCCCACTCTGGTGCCGATGATGGGGCCCCTTGGCATTGACGCGTATATCAATCCGCGTGCCACAACCGTGTCATCCATCCTGCGTCACATCCGGCATGGGCGCGTGCGGTCGGTCTATTCCATTGGGGATGCGGATGCCGAGGTAATCGAGGCGGAAGTGCTTTCGACCTCACCTCTGGCGGGCCAGAAGATCAACGAGATTGATTTCCCCGAGGGGGTTCTGGTCGGGGCCGTGCGCAAGGGCGATGATGTGATCCGACCCGTGGGCAGCACCCGCATCGACGAGGGCGACGTGATCGCCCTCTTTGCGCTGGCGACCGACGTGCCAGAGGTGGAGCGCCTGATGCAGGTGTCCATCGACTTTTTCTGATGCAGGGACGCACGCAGCCGCGGCAACCGTTCTGGGCCTCTGTATTGCGGCTGCCGCTGTTTTTGCTGCTGATTGGCGTGTTCTCAGCCGCGATGCTGGTGCCCGCCGTCTATGGCGGCATCGTGCGTGATTTGGTGGCAGCGCGGGCTTTCTTGTACTCGGGCCTTTTGGGGTTGGTGACTTTTGCGCTGATTGGCTTGGCCCATGCCGGCCGCGATCCACGCCATGGCACGCTGGGTCCGCTTCTGTCTCTGATGAGTGCCTTTGTCATTCTGCCGGTTGTTCTTGCCGTGCCTTTCTACGAGGGGCTGCGCACCACCACGTTTCTGAATGCCTATGTCGAGATGGTGAGCGCAATCACCACGACCGGAGCGACCATGTTCGACGACCCGGAGCGGTTGAATGGCACGCTGCATCTGTGGCGTTCGATTGTTGGCTGGTTGGGTGGATTGATGATGTGGGTGGCGGCGTCGGCCATTCTGGCGCCGCTGAATCTTGGTGGATTCGAGGTGACGGCACGCGCCGAACCGGGGCGCAGCGCCAGCCGCGACATTGGTATGACGGGCCCTGAAGTGCGGGAGCGCTTGTCCAAGGTGTCTGCTGTGCTGATCCCGATTTATGCCGGGCTGACCATGCTGCTTTGGGTGCTTCTGGCCGTGGGTGGCGATACCGGGCTGGTCGCCTTGTGTCATGCGATGGCGATCCTGGCGACGTCCGGGATTTCTCCCGTCGGCGGGCTGGTCGGTGGCGGCTCGGGCATGGCGGGGGAGGCGGTGATGCTGCTGTTCATGCTGTTTGCCCTGTCGCGTCTGACCTTTTCAACGGACACGACCACGGCGGAGTCCGGTGGGCTTGTACAGGATCCGGAGTTTCGCATCGGTGTTGCCGTTGTCATCGCGGTGCCTGTTTTCCTGTTTCTGCGCCATTTCCTGGGGGCCTTCGACGTTGCTGCGGAACGTGATGTGACCGACGCTGCGCGGGCGCTGTGGGGAAGTGCATTCACCGTGCTGTCCTTCTTGACCACGACCGGCTTTGCCTCAGCGAATTGGGTGGATGCGCAGGCGTGGTCAGGGTTGGAAACCCCGGGCTTGCTGCTGATGGGGCTGGCCCTGATTGGCGGGGGCGTCGCCACCACCGCCGGGGGCGTCAAGCTGTTGCGCGTCTTTGCACTTTATCGCAACGGCGTGCGCGAGATGGAACGGTTGGTGCATCCGTCATCTGTCAGCAGCGCGGGGCCGCGCGCGCGACGGCTGCAAAAGGATGGAGCGTTTATCGCGTGGATCTTCTTCATGCTTTTTGCGCTCACTCTCGCTTTGATCACCATCTTGCTGACCCTGACGGGCGTCGCGTTTGATACCGCGCTTGTCCTTGCGGTGTCGGGCTTGTCGACCACGGGACCCCTTTTGGGAGTGGCTGCCGATGCGCCGATTGCACTGATCGAGTTGAACAATGCGGCCAAGGCAATCTTTACCGCCGCCATGGTGTTGGGGCGCCTGGAGACGCTTGCCATCATCGCCCTTTTCACACCGGATTTATGGCGTGGGTAGGCGGGCCTTTGCGGTAGGTCCGTAACGGACTGTTTTTTGGGCTGGAATCTTCCCAAGCCCCAAGACATACTCCGTCCGGAGGGACGGTCTGATCCGCAGGCCTAGCAAGAAAAAAAGGGTTAACCGACATGGCTTCGGACCGACAGAATTTACAAGATGCATTTCTGAATCACGTGCGCAAAACCAAGGTGCCCGTGACAATCTTCCTGATCAATGGTGTGAAATTGCAGGGGGTTATCACGTGGTTCGACAACTTCTGCGTCCTGTTGCGCCGGGATGGACAAAGCCAGCTTGTCTACAAACACGCCATCTCGACCATCATGCCGAGCCAGCCCATCAGCCTGTATGAGGGCGAAGACGCTTCTTGATGGGTGAGCAGCCGGAGTTCACCCGTGCTTGGGTGCTCCACCCCGATATCAAATCCAATCCGGACCGACGCGAAGCGAAATTTGCGCTGGCCGAAGCCGTGTCTTTGGCCCATGCGTTGCCCGAACTTGAAGTGGTGGGCAGTGAAATCGTGCCTCTGCCGCGTGTGCGTGCGGGCCTTTTGTTCGGGTCGGGCAAGATCGAGGAACTGGCCGAGCGTATCAAGGACGCCGACGTTGAGCTTGTCTTGATCGACGGGCCGGTGACACCCGTGCAACAGCGCAATCTTGAGAAGGCGTGGAAGGTCAAGTTGCTCGACCGGACCAGCTTGATCCTGGAGATTTTCAGTGACCGTGCCGCCACCCGCGAAGGTGTGCTGCAGGTGGAGATGGCGGCGCTCAGTTACCAACGCACGCGCCTTGTCCGCGCCTGGACCCACCTGGAGCGTCAGCGCGGCGGGCTTGGGTTTGTTGGTGGTCCTGGTGAGACACAGATCGAAGCCGACCGACGCGCCATTGATACACAGCTTGTCCGCTTGAGGCGGCAACTGGACAAGGTCGTCAAAACGCGGACCCTGCACCGGGCAGCACGGGCCAAGGTGCCATATCCAATCGTCGCCCTTGTGGGCTATACAAACGCCGGCAAATCCACCTTGTTCAACCGGCTGACAGGTGCGGATGTGATGGCGAAGGACATGCTCTTTGCCACGTTGGACCCGACCATGCGCCGGGTGGAACTGGAAGATGGCCCCGAGGTGATCCTGTCGGACACGGTGGGCTTCATTTCTGATCTGCCGACCGAGCTGGTGGCGTCCTTCCGCGCCACGCTGGAAGAGGTGCTGGCGGCAGACATCATCCTGCATGTGCGCGACATCTCGCACCCGGAAACCGAGGCGCAGGCCGAGGACGTGCGCACCATCCTTGCCGATCTGGGCGTCGGTGAGGGGCGCGAGATGGTTGAGGTCTGGAACAAGATTGATCTGTTACCAGATGAGGAAGCCGAAGCCGTGCGTGCACGTGCGGACCGTGACGAAGGCGTGTTTGCCATGTCGGCCATCACGGGCGAGGGCATCGATGCGCTGCTGGCAGATGTGGCCGAGACGTTAAAAGGCGCTGTGATCGAAGAGACGGTATTGCTGCCCTACGCTGACGGCCGCAAACGGGCGTGGCTGTTCGAGCTGGACGTGGTCGAGGCCGAGCGACAGGGCGAGGAGGGGTTCGAGTTTGACGTGCGGTGGACGGCCACTCAAAAGGCCCGGTTTGAAGGTTTATGAGCCGTCAGCAATCGGGCTGGCGCTGCCATCTGAACACCGAAGCGGCCGCGTAATCACAAAAGACGATCCTGATCCCTAATGGCAGGTTTACCGGCGGATTGTCTATCCAGGCCCACGTGTCGTTAAAGGTGGTGTCGGCAAGCGTGGCGGCTCTGAATTCAGCGCCGCTGATGTTTGCGCCGTCAAGGCGTGCGCCCTGCATCTGCGCACCGGCAAGCCGTGCAGCGGTCAGGTCTGTCTGTCTGAGATCTGCTCCGGTCAGCACAGCCCCCGAAAATGTGGCCCCGGCTAGGTCGGCGTCTCGGAGCGTTCCGCCTGATAAATCGACGCCATCGAGGCGCGTCCAGCGCAAGAACGCGCGTTGCAGATCCGCCTCGCGCATCTGAGCCATCGACAGGTCACGCTTGCTCAGGTTCACATTCGTCAGTTGCGCATTCTCGAAATTGAAGAGGCCCACCGAGATATCGTTCAGCGCGAGCGTTTCCAGGAGCTGTCCCCTTTCAGGGCTCAGGTTGGGAAAGGTGAACTGGCGGCGCAAGCGATCATCGAAGTCCAGTTCTGATTCCCGGGAAACCGCGATCCGGTAGGGGGTGTTGCGCAGGGCAAAGGAGGTGACGCGCGCCTGTAGGTCAACGGGCAGGTGGAAGCGCGTGATACCCTGCTCTGTGTCCCGTTCCCAACAATCGGCAAAGGGAGGTGCTTCGCAAGCCGGTCCTTCGATGTGCGGAGCGGCTCGCAGCGCTTCGAACAGGTTTGCCATGTCCGCGGCTAGAGCCGCGCGCCGTGTCCCTTCGAGCAGCACGCTTTCGGTCACATTGGCGTCGGTCTGCAAGGTAATGCGCTGGTTCTGTTCGTAGAGCAGAAACAGCGTCGCAGCGCCGACAAGGCCACCGACAATTGTGACCGTAACGTTGAAGGAGAATTGCAGTGCTTCACGCCGGGCCAGCCATAGCCCGAGATTGACAAGGGCGGCACGCCGACGATCCTCGGCTGTGGGGTTATCCACACCATCAGGTGATGTGAAGTGATCGACCAGTCCGGTCACGATTTCGGTGTTTGTCATGCGTTCCGACGTGCCTAACGTTCTGCGCGCCCATCGGTGCAGCAGAGCGTTGGCAGCCCACACTGTGACAAGTACGAGTATTAGTAAGGCCCCAACCAAGACAGCTATTAAAGTGCCTGAGCGCGCCATCATTTGCGCGGTGAAACCGTTGGGTAAGAAGGCGTGCAGCGCAAAGCCCGCGAACAGGGCAACGACACAAAGAAGAAAGGTTGAAAGACGGCCCATACAATGCTTCTGAAAAGAATGTACGCAGCTTACGTGCGAAGCAGGTATAGGGGCAACTGTTCAAACCCGTCGTGACTCTCCTGGCAAGAGGTCGCCCAACCTCCAGTCGCCAATTTGCACACGGATCAGGCGCAATGTGGGAAGCCCGATATGGGCTGTCATTCGCCGTACTTGCCGGTTGCGTCCTTCGGTGAGTGTGAGTTCCAGCCAACTGTCGGGTACGGACTTGCGCGCGCGGATCGGTGGGTTGCGGTCCCAGATGTCTGGAGCAGGAATGGCGCGCGCCTTGGCGGATTTTGTCGGGCCGTCCTTGAGCGTGATCCCTTGGCGCAGGTGGTTGAGGGCGTCGTCGGTGATCTTGCCTTCGACCTGCGCCCAGTAGGTCTTGGGTGCCTTGTATTTCGGGTGCGCGATCTTGGCCTGCAGTTTGCCGTCGCTGGTCAGCACCATCAGCCCTTCGCTATCCCGGTCCAGTCGGCCTGCCGGGTAGACGTCGGGCACGTCGATATAGTTGGAGAGCGTGAGGCGGGGGGATTCGTCGGTCCCTTTGTCGGTGAATTGCGACAGGACGCCGAACGGTTTGTTGAAGAGGATCGTCGTCACGCGCGGTGCCTCAGCCCGGGAGGATTGTGATAGAGGTGCCATTGGGCACAAGTGACCAGATTTCGCGCATCTCGGTATTCGTGACGGCGATGCATCCATTTGTCCAATCCCAAGCGAGGTGAAGACGCCCCAGCCACCCCCAGCCGTTCAGAATTCCGTGGATCATGATATTGCCACCAGGACTTTCATTGCGTGCGGCGGCGGCTTGTGCGTCTTTGGCATTTGGGTACGAGATGTGCGGGCTCAGATGCGCTATGGACTGGTCGTTGCGCCAGTCAATGACATATGTGCCTTCTGGTGTGCGTTCATCTCCCTCACGCTGTTTGTGCCCAGTCGGCGCGCTGCCCAAGGAGACATCGTAGGCGGCAATTTCCACGTCACTTCGAAGCAGGATGAGCCGGCGCGCGGCCTTGTCGACGACGACCGTGTCGGCGGT
>NZ_JBYNDP010000021.1:0-5090 GCF_059783535.1 Tateyamaria sp.
TCCCGACACCCGGCACACCCCGTCCGGTTTCGTCACGTTTGCTGGCAGGTCTCCCGGCTTGCGGATCCCGAGGCTCTTGGCCTCTGCGGTTGCCCTGCCTTCCCGGCCTTTGGCCAGTGGCGTGGGGCGACCTCTCCGGTCACGGTCGCGGGGGCGGCTGCGTTGGCGAGATTTTTCGACGAAAATTCCTGCGCTGCATTCCCTTTTCACCCGAAGCGGACCCCGGGCACCAGCCCGTCCGTAGTGCGCGGGCGGCGAAACAGAGTCAAGCGGGAACGCGTCAGTGACTCCACGGTACATCCGCTGTTTCGACCGCACATGAATGCCCCATGGCACAAAAATTCACTGTTATGCACTTCGACGGGATTCCGAGACCCGAACCAGAGTGGAAATGCTATTGGCTCTGCAAGGCAGCAAAGTCACAAAAATGCTAAACAGGTGCTCAGTTTTTTTAGCTTTGAAGAATACGACGTCTCCGGGCTGCCAAGCCGCGTGGGATCGAGTAGCCTGCAGACGCCAAACACAACGATAGCAGGTTGTCATGCCACGTCCTGATCCCACTTTGACGCCCCCGCCCAAAATAAAGCTATCTAGACTGCGCGATATTGGCTGGTCGAGATGGGACCCGATAGGACTGCTTGGAGCTGATCAGAAGTGGGAGGACGAGGACTGCATACCGTTTGCAGACGAGTATGACAGGTACTTGATTCAGGCTGCCAGCCAGCTTCGTAAAGGCATATCTGATCAGACCGTTATTAGCTATCTCGCCGAGATTGAGGCGAATTACATGGGATTGGGAGCCTCTCAAGGCGCACTGAATCGTGCGCAAGCGGTCGTTGAGGCTATTCAGGCCGATGACGAACTTTGGACATACCCAGATTGATCTCAACCGCTTCGACCATCCCTTCAGCGGCTGGTTCAGCATATTTTCTCTAATGGCCGGTCTCGATGCTGCCAGTTTTGACCTTTGGTTGAGGCCTAACCTTCTCTTAGTCTTGCTGGATGTGTGCGAGGAAGACGCTCAGACGGTTTTCTTCCGATGATTACCACTTGGGTGATACGCTTCTGAAGCGGGTCGAAGATGCCGCGGGGTGGGACCACACCTTTAGTGCTGGCGTATGATGCGCGCCAATTCGCGGGTGAAACTCATGATGATTGCTGACCCTTACCGGATCGCCTGACCTGACAGGCGCAAACGCCTCTGGTCGCGCGGCGCAAATAGTGGCACGACTTGGCCAACATATTCCGGAGGACGCCATGGACGACATCACCGAACGCCACAATGCCAAGATGAAAAAGATCAAGGCCGCCCGCGACAAGATGATGGAGACCAAGACCGAGGAGAAGGGTCTGATAATGGTCCATACCGGCCCGGGCAAGGGCAAATCCTCGTCCGGGTTCGGGATGATCATGCGTTGCATTTCGCATGGTATGCCCTGTGCGGTGGTTCAGTTCATCAAGGGCAATTGGGACACCGGGGAAAAGACGTTCCTGCGGGATCGGTTCGCGGATGAGTGCCGGTTTTTTGTGTCCGGAGAAGGGTTCACTTGGGAAACCCAGGATCGCGAGCGGGACATCGCGGCGGCTGAGAATGGGTGGAAGATTGCCAAGGAGCAGATCCTTGATCCCGAAATCCAGTTTGTTCTACTGGACGAGATCAACATCGCACTGCGCTACGATTATCTGGATATCGATGAGGTTGTGGACTTCCTGATGACCCAAAAGCCGGAGATGACGCATGTTGTGCTGACGGGCCGGAACGCGAAACCCGAGTTGATCGAGGCGGCTGACCTCGTGACCGAGATGACGCTGGTAAAGCACCCGTTCAAGGATTTGGGTGTGAAGGCGCAGAAGGGTGTGGAGTTCTAAGATGATTGTTGGCCATTTGGCTGCGGGTTATCTCGCTGCGCGAGGGCTGGCGGCCGTTGGTGCAACGGCCATTTTTGCTGGGTTGCTGCTGGGCAGTGTTCTGCCCGATGTTGACATGCTTTGGTTCTTTCTTGTCGATGGTCAGCAGACCCATCACCATGATTATCTGACTCACCGGCCGGTCGTTTGGGCTTTGGTGTTGGCCATCGGCGCCGCGATACGCAGACAATTTTGGATTGGTGTTGGATTGGGCGGTCTGCTGCACCTTATGCTAGACAGCATTGTCGGTAAGGTCGCATGGGCGTGGCCGATTTCACATGCAGCACACCCGCTTGTGGTCGTTCCCGCTACCCAGTCACACTGGGTGCTGTCATTTCTGGTCCACTGGACTTTTGCTATCGAAATCGCACTTTGTATGGCCGCGCTCTTTCTGTTCGTTAAGGCGCGGTCAGAGTAAGTGTGTTTGTTTCACGTCAGCCGCGTGCAAGCAAACTGAGGGTGTCGAAGTCAATCGCCCAGGCAGCCGCTGGCACTGCAATTGCCAGCCCCATAAGGATCATCGTTTTGCGCGCCCGCGCCTTGGCCGCACGCTTGCGGCGTTCGGGTGTATTTGTGAAATCTAACATGATCTTTCCGTTTCGTTTGCGTGGTGTCATGTAAGTGATCGTTGCATCAGCTTGCGCGACGAATCTGGCATTTCTGCGATGTCAGGATGGAGGTATCATGGCGAAAGCCCTCATGTTTCAAGGCACTGGCTCGAATGTCGGCAAGTCGATGCTGGTCTCGGGACTGTGCCGCGCGGCAAAGCGCCGAGGCCTCTCAGTGGCCCCGTTCAAACCGCAAAACATGTCGAACAATGCCGCCGTGACAACGGATGGCGGAGAGATTGGTCGTGCCCAGGCCCTGCAGGCCATGGCGTCCGGGTTGCAGCCCCATACGGACATGAACCCTGTGCTACTGAAACCCGAAACAGACGTGGGCAGCCAGGTCGTGGTGCAGGGCAAACGTCTGACCACGGTGAAGGCGCGGGAGTACGCCGCACTGAAGCCGCAGCTTATGGAGCATGTCCTCGACAGTTTTGATCGGTTGAAACAGGCGCATGATCTGGTGCTGGTTGAAGGGGCGGGCAGCCCGGCTGAGGTGAACCTGCGTCCCGGTGACATTGCCAATATGGGCTTTGCCCGCGCCGCCGACTGCCCCGTGATCCTGGCGGGTGACATCGACCGGGGCGGGGTGATTGCGCAGGTTGTTGGAACGCAGGCCGTGATTGATCCCGAGGACGCGGCGTTGATCAAGGGCTTCCTGATCAACCGCTTTCGTGGTGATCCGCGCCTGTTTGACGATGGCTATGCCTTGATCGAGCAACACACGGGATGGCGCGGTTTTGGCGTGGTGCCCTGGTTTGCGGATGCGTGGAAACTGCCGGCTGAGGATGCGCTGGACATCGCGACACCACGTCGCCCGGATGGCCTGCATATCGTGTGCCTCAAACTGTCGCGTATCGCCAATTTCGATGACCTTGATCCGTTGGCGCAGGAGCCGGGGGTGCGGTTGACTATGTTGCATGCGGGCCAACCATTGCCCGCGGATACGGATGTGGTGATCATCCCCGGCAGCAAATCAACTCGGGGCGATCTGCAGTTTCTCAAGGACCAAGGGTGGGATGAGGATATCCGTGCCCATGCGCGGCGCGGTGGGGCTGTGCTGGGGATTTGCGGCGGGTTCCAGATGCTGGGGCACGTGGTAGATGACCCTGAAGGCATTGAAGGGCCCGCAGGTGCCACGGATGGGATTGGGCTGCTGGATGTCCAGACCACAATGACGGATGACAAGCGATTGACCACCGTTGATGCGGTTCATGTGCCGTCAGGTCAAGCCTTTCAAGGGTATGAAATTCACATCGGACGCAGCGAAGGGCCAGACCGCGCGCGCCCCTTCGCGCAGGTTGTAGGCCAGGACGAAGGCGCGATCAGCGCGGATGGGCGGGTTGCAGGCAGTTACCTGCACGGCATGTTCCGCGATGATGGATTTCGGAGGGCTTGGCTTGCGGGCTTTGGTGTGAACCACGGCAACGCGTCCTATGCTGACACAGTTGAAACAACGCTTGATGCATTGGCGGATCATCTCGAAACCCATCTCGACATCGACGCGCTTTTGGCTTGCGCGCGCTAGGGCGGAGGCACAGAGTTCGCACATGCCTCATATCGTGATCGACTACTCCGCCAATCTCGAAGATCAGTTGGACATGCATGGCCTCTGCGTTGCTTTGAAAGATGCAGCGGCGGCGACCGGTCTGTTTCCCGCTGCAGGCATTCGGGTGCGCGCGCATGCTGCGCAACACAGCGTGATCGCCGACGGCGATCCAAAACATGGTTTCATCGATATCGTGATCCGGTTGGCTGCAGGACGAACCGAGGACCAGAAAACCCGTGCCACAGACGCTGTCTTTGAGGCGGCCAAGGCCTTCACCGCTGACCACATGGCGCGTCACCCTTTCATGCTGTCCCTTGAACTTCGAGAGATCGACCCAAACCACAGCCGCAAAACCAGTTCGATCCGTAGCTACCTGCCGCCGGAGATGCACTAGACGTCTCTTCTGATTGAAAACACCACGTGGGAGCCCGCAGGGCGGGGGCGAAGCCCCCTAAAACATGTCGTCGCGTAGCGTCCGCGGGATCACTCGAAGCCAAATTCAGGCAGTTGATCGAACGCGACTTTCAATGCCTGCCCCCATCCATTCGATACCGTCTGGAAATAGGGATCATCCGCTTCGATCCGTTCGGCATGGGTGATGGACAGGCTGTCGCGATCATAGGTCACGTAATCAAGCGGCAGACCCACGGACAGGTTCGATTTGATGGTCGAGTCAAAGCTGACCATCAGCAGCTTCACCGCATCCTCGAAGCGCATGGCCGGATCATGTGCACGCACGATGATGGGTTTGCCGTACTTCGCTTCGCCAATCTGAAAAAACGGGGTGTCGTCAGAGGCTTCGATGAAGTTCCCCTCGGGATAGACAAGGAACAGGCGGGGTTCTGATCCCTTGATCTGCCCCCCGATAATCATGGTCGCGCCAAATGCGCCATCGGCTTCCATGCCCGTTGTGGCGTTGGATTGGATTACTTCTTTCAGAGTACGCCCAACCTCGCGCGCGACCTGAAACATGGACGGCGCTTCAAGGATCGAGGGGCTGCGATCCTCGGGTGCCTTTGACCGCTCAT
>NZ_JBYNDP010000021.1:5190-40521 GCF_059783535.1 Tateyamaria sp.
GACGGCGCTTCAAGGATCGAGGGGCTGCGATCCTCGGGTGCCTTTGACCGCTCATCCACCAGCGAGATGACCGACTGCGTGGTTGCAAGGTTCCCGGCGGTCATGATCACGATCACGCGTTCCCCCGGCACCTCCCACGTGTGCATCTTCTTCACGGTCGAGATGTTGTCGACGCCCGCATTGGTGCGCGTGTCGGACATGAAGATCAGTCCGGCATCCAACCGCATCCCTACGCAATAGGTCATATTTTGTGTGTCCCCGCCCCGAGTCGCGGCAAATCTGCGCTATTGCTGCTGCACCTGCAAGGTCACAGACATATCTTCCCCTGCGTTACCATAGCGTAAACCGGAGATTGGGGCGGCCCCGCGATAGTCGAGGCCCGTGGCGACACGTACATAACGCGCGTCGGGCGAGATACCGTTGGAGATGTCGAAACCGACCCACCCCAAGCCTTCGACATGGGCTTCTGCCCAGGCATGGCTGGCGTCCTGATCGACCCGATCATCCATCATCAGGTATCCCGACACATAGCGGGCCGGAAACCCAAGTACCCGGGCCGCCGTGATGAACACATGGGCATGGTCCTGGCATACACCATGACCGGCCTCCATCACCGCTTCTGCGGTGAGGTCAGAGGCAGCCTGATCGGTGGAATAGGGCACTTGTTCAAGAACATGGGCAGACAGGGCGTGCAACTGGTCCAGATCGCCCGCGTTTCCCGGTGCGCTGTCCACAAGCGCCTGAACTCGTTCTCCCGGCTTGGTCAGTGCCGTGCTGCGGCGAAACAGCCACAAGGGGACGTAACCGCCTTGCGGCCCGACGACACCTGCCTTGTCTTCAACGTCAACGATACCGGCACAGGTGATCTCAATCTCCGTTTGACCAGGTGCAAAGCTGACCAAATCAACGGCATTTGCGTGTTCATCCTCGAACGACACCTCGACCTGTCCGCCGGTCACATCGATACGCCAGTCTTCGACCAATTGACCGGGGCGTGACTTGGGGCGCAAGCGGACCTGTTGCAGCCCGTATGGAACAGGCGCGTCGTAGGTGTAGTGGGTTTTGTGAAGAACGTTCAGGCGCATGTGGTCATTCAATAAAGCGGTAATCAATCTCGATCTGACGGCCCAATGCCGCGCTGTCCCGCAGGAAGTCCGTGATGAATTCGTGCAGACCATAATCAAAGATGGCGTTCATGTCGTGCGCTTTGAATTTCGAGCAGAGCGCGTCAGAGAGGGAATGGCAGGTGTGCCGGGTCGCGTATTCCTTCTCGAGATAACCGAGGTTGTCGCCGATCTTGCCATAGCAAAAGGCAAGGCTGCGCGGCAGGCGACCGTCGAGGATCAGGAACTCGGCGATGGCTTTGGGGTCCACATCCCCATCGTGCAGGGTTTGATAGGCCCGCGTCGTAGACGTGGCGCGCAGGATCGTGTCCCATTGCACATTGTCCGATGGGCTGCCCACCAGCCGGACCGAAGGCAGGAGAATGTAATATTTCTGATCAAGAATGCGCGCCGTGTTGTCTGCGCGTTCGAAAAAGGTGCCGATGCGGGCGAAATTGTAGATATCGTTGCGCACCATCGTGCCGTGCAGCGCACCGCGCACAATTGCGCTGCGTTGTCGGATCACTTGTAGCACACGCGGCAGATCGCGGTCTTCGACCTGTTGGGCCAACAGCCTTTTGAGCACCATGTAGCACTCGTTCACAGCCTCCCAGACTTCGCGGGTCAGGGCCGTGCGCACAACGCGGGCATTCATGCGCGCGGCCTCAATCCCGGCCATGATTGAGCCGGGATTGTTCGGGTCGCGCAGCAGAAAATCGATGACTTTTGGGCCATCGGGCGTGCCGTGAACGTCCGCATAGGCACTGCTGAGGCCGGTCGAAGACAGGATGGATGTCCACTCACTCTCTGCCGCGCTTGACCGCGTCAGAGAAATGCGAAGCCCCGCATCGATCATTCGCGCAGTGTTTTCGGCCCGTTCAAGGTAGCGGAACATCCAAAAGAGCCCGCCTGCGGTCTTGCCCAGCATCGCGCTACTCCTCCAGCACCCAGGTGTCTTTGGTTCCGCCGCCCTGGGACGAGTTGACGACCAGCGACCCTTCGGTCAGGGCGACACGTGTCAGGCCACCGGGCGTGATGTCGATCCGGTCAGGCGACACAAGGACGAAGGGGCGCAAATCCACGTGGCGCGGCGCAAGGCCCGCGTCGGTCAGGATGGGGACCGTGGACAGCGCAAGCGTGGGTTGGGCGATGTAGTTGCCGGGCGCGGCCTCTAGCTTGGCGCGGAAATCCTCGATCTCTTTCTTCGATGCCGCAGGGCCGACAAGCATCCCGTAGCCGCCCGAGCCGTGCACCTCTTTCACCACCAGATCGGCAAGGTTTTCGAGCACGTATTTCAGGGCCTGCGGTTCCGAGCAGCGATGCGTTGGGACGTTCTGCAGGATTGCCTTTTCGCCGGTGTAGAATTCGACGATGTCCGGCATGTAGCTGTAGATCGCCTTGTCGTCGGCAATGCCGGTGCCGGGTGCGTTTGCGATCGTGATCCCGCCCGCGCGGTAGACATCCATGATGCCAGGCACGCCCAAAACGCTGTCCGGGTTGAAGTTCAGCGGGTCAAGGTACTCATCGTCCACCCTGCGATAGAGCACGTCGATGGGCTTGTAGCCCCGTGTGGTCCGCATCGCCACACGCCCGTCCACGACGCGCAGATCATGCCCTTCGACCAACTCGGCGCTCATCTGATCGGCAAGGAAGGCATGTTCGTAATAGGCCGAGTTGTGGATGCCCGGAGTCAGCACCGCGATGGTGGGGCGACCGTTGCAGGCATTTGGTGCGCAGGCCGCCAGCGACTTGCGCAGCGACCGAGGGTACTGGCCGACAGACTGCACTTTGATCTTGCTGAACAGTTCGGGGAACATGTGCAGCATCGTCTCGCGGTTCTCGAGCATGTAGCTCACGCCTGATGGGGTGCGCGCATTGTCTTCCAGAACGAAAAATTCGTCATCCCCGGTGCGCACCAGATCGGTGCCCACTATGTGGGTATAGATGTCGCCGGGGGGCGAGACGCCGATCATCTCGGGCAAAAAGGCATCATTGCGCGAGATCATCTCGGCAGGCAGGCGGCCGGCGCGCACGATCTCTTGTCGGTGGTAGATGTCGTGCAGAAAGGCGTTGAGGGCGCGCACGCGCTGTTCGATCCCCTTGGCGACCTTGGCCCATTCGCGGGCGGCAATAATGCGCGGCACCAGATCGAACGGGATCAGCCGTTCGGTCGCGTCCGGATCGCCGTAGACGTTGAAGGTCACGCCGATCAATCGAAACAGGGCCTCGGCTTCTTCTGATTTGGAGAGCAGGCGGGCGGTGTCTTCGTCCGCGAACCATTTGGAGTAATCGGCATAGGGGGCACGTGCGGCGGTGCCGTGGCCAAACATCTCGTCGAAATACGTGGGTCTTCCAGACATACCCTTTAGCCTGCATATTCCACGCAATGTCGCAACTAAAACGGGACAAAAGCCGGGAATGGACTGAAATCCTGTCGCATAATCAGGCATTTGCTGTGCTGAGTGAGTTACTGACGTCAGATTGGGCCACAATTGACACACAGATTCCGTGCGCAGGTGCACTGGACGTTTTGCCGGGTTTCAGGGACGATGTTGCGAAGCATTCAGAACGAGGCGCCTTATGTCTGACCCCTGCATTATCTGTGTCGCGATCACCGGCTCGGTCCCCCAGAAATCGGACAACCCTGCGGTGCCGATCACGGTGCCGGAACAGGTAGAAAGCACCCATGCCGCGTTCGAGGCCGGGGCGAGCATCTGCCACGCGCATGTCCGGAATGATGACGGGTCGACAACATCTGATCCCGACAAGTTCGCACTGTTGAAAGAGGGCGTCGAAAAGCATTGTCCGGGCATGATTGTGCAGCTGTCCACCGGGGGAAGGTCGGGTGCAGGACAGGCGCGCGGCGGAATGCTGCCGTTGCGCCCTGACATGGCGTCGCTGTCCGTGGGGTCGAACAATTTTCCGACCCGGGTTTACGAGAATCCGCCGGACCTTGTCGAATGGCTTGCGGCCGAGATGATCAGCTATGACGTAAAGCCCGAGATCGAGGCGTTTGACCTGAGCCACATCCTCATGGCAGCGGAGATGCATACAAAGGGCAAGATCAGGGATACACCCTATATCCAGTTCGTGATGGGGGTGAAGAATGCCATGCCTGCGGATCGGCATGTCTTTGATTTCTATGTGCAAACAGTTCAGCGCCTGTTTCCAGACGCGCCATGGTGCGCGGCGGGGATCGGGGCGAACCAGATCGTGTTGAACGAGTGGGCGGTGGCTACTGGCGGGCATGCGCGCACCGGGCTTGAGGACAATGTGCGTCTCGACAAGCAGACGCTTGCGCCGTCGAACGCAGCGTTGGTCGAACGGTTGGTCGATATATGTGCCAAGCATGACCGCCCCGTTGCGACCCCAACTCAGGCCCGTGCGATCCTTGGTTTGCGGGCCGCTTGATCAATTGCCCTAGCGTCACGTCCATGATCCGGTAGACACGGTCCGGTTGATCCGCCAACCTGCCTTTAATCAGGAGGAGATCATCATGGACATGTCATTCACGCTACGCCCCGAGAACCGTGACCTTCTGGACCGGGTGGCCACCATGATCCGGGACGAGATCATGCCACTCGAAGAGGAATACGCCGCCGAAGTCGCCAAGGGCGACCGGTGGCAATACACGGATCGACAGACCGAAATTTTGGAAGGATTGAAGGCCAAGGCCAAGGCGGCGGGGCTTTGGAATTTCTGGCTGACCGACAGCGACAAGGGCTTTGGCCTGTCCACCGTGGAATACGCCCACTTCGCCGAGGAGATGGGCAAGACACCGCTTGGCGCCGAAGTTTTCAACTGCTCGGCCCCCGACACCGGCAACATGGAGGTGTTCGAGCGCTACGGCACTGACAAAATGAAAGCTGACTGGCTTGCGCCCCTGCTCGAGGGGAAAATCCGCTCGGCCTATCTTATGACTGAGCCCGATGTGGCCTCGTCAGACGCCACCAACATCTCGATGGCCTGCGTGCGGGATGGTGATGAATATGTCCTGAATGGTGAGAAATATTGGGCCTCCGGTGCCGGGGACCCGCGCTGCAAGGTCTACATCGTCATGGTGAAAACGGGTGGTGACGACCTGCCCAAGCACAAGCGCCAGTCCATGATCGTTGTCCCCGCGGGGACAGATGGGATCGAGGTGTTGCGCCCGATGATGGTTTACGGCCATGACGATGCCCCACACGGGCACATGCACATCAGGTTCACCAATGTGCGCGTGCCTGCCGAAAACATCCTTCTGGGCGAAGGGCGGGGGTTCGAGATTGCCCAAGGTCGCCTTGGGCCGGGCCGTATCCACCACTGTATGCGTGCCATCGGGCAGGCCGAAGCGGCATTGGAATTGATGTGCAAGCGGTCGCTGTCCAAAGAAGCCTTCGGCAAGCCACTGGCGCAACTCGGGGCAAACTACGACATCATTGCGGAATGCCGGATGGAGATCGAGATGGCGCGGCTTTTGTGTCTCAAGGCCGCGTGGATGATGGACCAGGGCGATGCGCGTGCTGCGGCGCCATGGATTAGCCAGATCAAGGTGATCGCCCCGCGTGTCTCGCTCAAGGTTATCGACGAGGCGGTGCAAATGCATGGCGGGCAGGGGATCAGTCAGGATACGCCTCTGGCCATTGCATGGACCCATCAGCGCACGTTGCGCCTTGCTGACGGGCCGGATGCCGTTCACCGCCGTCAGGTCGCCCGCGCGGAGCTGAAGAAGTATACGCAACAGCCGATGTGATTGCCAAACGCATGCAGTCGTCTGCATGAACAGGCCGAGTTGCACAAAATAACTTGCCACAAGGCCAAGTCTTGGCCCTAGTGAAGACATGAAAGATCATGTCCCATGCACAGAGCCGCTGCGCCCACCGGAAACGGTGATGCGCCTTGCGCGTATGGGACAAATGATGCCCACACGGCTCAGCTTTTTGCGCGTGCTCGTCCGGCGCTTGTGCGCGGAACGGGCCGAGGTCCGTCGTATTCATTGGGACATGTCGGCGGAAGGCCATGGTCAGGCCGCCTATGCCGTTGATCTGGGTGGAAACACCTATTCATTGGTGGCAATTTCGAATGATCTGCCTGCAGACCAACGCAGCGACCGGGTGATTGCAACCGCATGGGACGCCGCCTTTGTCCTGTTCGACGGGGTTGCGTCACCGGATGACATTACCCGCATTGAAGGGCAGGCCCCAAAGCAGGAGGCAGGCAGGTTCAGTCCGCGTGACCTCGTGCTCAGCCGTGCAAACAAATCCGTACGCATGTGGGACGCAATCGTTGCAGCCCTGCGGGCCGGTAAACAGCCCGACCCCAGGATGATTTGCGACATCGGTTACCTGATGCGCACGACGGCGGTTTATGGAAATGGCAAGTTCGGCATTGCAGATCGCACGCTGATTGCAGATCGCCCCGGGCTTGAAGGTCCCTTCGCTGCCGAGATGCTGACAGTGTACCTGATCCGGCACTTCACGCTTGATCTGGTGCAGCATGTCGGGGGCGGCACCCTTGATCCAGACCTTGCGCGGCACATCGGTATCGGCAATGCGACCGGGCTGGGCATGGCGCCTTTCCTGGTGAACCACCCGGTCCTGCTGCACAATTGGATGCAGGCCCGTGAAACGGCTCTGGCACGTGTGTTGGCGCGCGAGACGATGACCGAAGCGCAAGGCAAGCGGTTACGGACGCTTGCGAGGCGGGCGCAGCGCCATTTGGCGGATTGGATTGTCCCGGCCGAGGATCACAATGACATTCTGCGGCAGCTGGAAGCGGATTGGGCTTCTTTTCTACGGCGTTTTGATACCGTGCCGGCGAACAGACCCTTTGCGGCGCTTTGGGATGCTGCAGCAGATGAAAGTGAAACGCTGCAGGAACTGTTGGCCGCGTTACTGATCGAAATCTGCCCGGAAGATGTGGATGACTTGGCGCAAGATATGGGGGATCGGTTCGGGCCTCTGATCGTGCCCTTTGCAGACACCGAAGCACTCAAGTCTGCCATCGAAACCAAATGGGGTTGGGCGCTTGCCCATGACTATGAGGACGCGGACCAGTGTCGGCGGTTCTGGTATGTGAGCGAGGCGAAATTGGAGCCGCGACTGGGTGACCGTTTTGCCGAGCCGGGGGCCGAATTGGAAACCCCTTTGGACATCGCCCGCCGGGTTGCACAGCTTTATGCCGATCTTCCAAATGGCGCGATGCCGGTGTCGGAATTCACGAAACAACATCCCGATCACACCCATGCCGTCAATCGGGTTGCCCTTCTAAACCGCTATTCTTACGCAGAAATCCGCGACAACCTTATTGCTGCGACCTGTCGCCCCATTGATATGCTGCGGTGCAAGCTCAGTTTCTTTGGTGCGACAAAGTTCGATCCAAAGTCCGACCTGTGGACCCGCATCACGCTGGCACAGGGTGCACCTTTAGGGGATGAACTGCGTCCCGAGATGGATGATTGGTGGCTTCCGGCGATGGAGCGATGAACATGTCATGGACCGAAGTGCAAACGCTGGGGGTCAAAGCCGCCAGCGGAGCGGGGGTGCCACCTGCCCAGGCGCTCGCCTTTGGCGCAATGTTGGCCCGCCATATCGCTGATGAAGGTCCGCAGGGCGCTGTTGCCGCTGCCTTGTCCAAGCCCGAGAGCATTGTTGCCTTGGCGCACCGGGTAGAAACGATTGTCGAAGCGGCGTCAGTGACGGCCAAACCCGTGGATGCAAGGGAAGAGGATGCTGGCACCCGCGCTATGCTGGTCAGTTGGCTGGCAGCGTTGCCCTGCAAGGCAGAACTGGATATCGCGGGGCCAAAGGTGAGAGTGAGCTTGTCACTCTCTGAACCCAGCGCACGCGGGCGCCCAGAGCGGCTCCACCTTGATGCGTCGCTTTCCGAGCAGTTGAATACCCTCGCGGCCAAGACCTATGTGCCCGATAGCGACGCCTCGCGATCTGGCGGCGCGGGTGCCGGGTTGATGGAACTGGACTAGGCGAACGGATCTTCCGGGTAGCCGACACCGGCCAGATACAGCCCGTCCGGAGGGCAGACGGGACCGCAAGCCGAGCGATCGCACGCCTCAAGCGCATGTTTGACGTCATCCGGGTGCCATGCCCCGGCGCCCACACGCTCCAACGTGCCAACAAAGCTGCGCACCTGGTTGTGGAGAAAGGACCGTGCCCGGACATCGAAGTGAATCTCGGGGCCTTGTACGCCGTCCACCTTAGTGACATCCAGCCGGTCCAGCGTCTTCAATGGGCTGTCCGCCTGACAAATCGAGGAACGGAAGGTGGTGAAGTCATGCCGCCCGATCAGGTGGTTGGCACCCGCTTGCATGGCACCGGCGTCCAAGCGGTTGTTCACTCGCCACACCAGCCCCCGCAGATGCGTCGCCGGTGCGCGTCGCATTAGGATGCGGAAGAGGTAACGGCGTTCCATGGCTGAGAAACGTGCGTGCCAATCATCCGCAACCTTGGCGCAGGCGATAATTGCCACTGGGTGTGGTTTCAGATGATGATTGAGCGCTTCGGACAGCCGGAACGGGTCCCAATCCTTCTGCATGTCGCAATGCGCAACCTGTGCAAGACCGTGGACGCCCGCGTCGGTGCGGCCCGCAGCTGCGATGGTGTGATCGCGAGGCTCGAGCTTTGCCAGTGCCGCCTCAATTGCACCCTGCACAGACGGTTGATCCGCCTGTCGCTGCCATCCGGCAAAAGGATCACCATGATATTCGACTTTGAGGGCATAGCGCGGCATGAAAGCCCACCTAGCTCCAAACACATCCTCCTGCAACGGCGCGCAACTGGTCTTGCCTTCCCCGTTTCCAAAGAATCCTCGCCGGAGGCTCCCACACTCACACCCGATGTGACACCGAACTGGTACGAGACCGCGCGACACCTTACATAGTCGGCAAGACATGAAGGGGGCCGCACGTGGTTCTAACGACAATTGCCGATGGCGTGCTGGACGTGGCCCAAGGCATTTACGACACCGGGGCGGACCTATTTGGCGATACGACAATCCGGTTGGGCGTGACCGGGCTGGCCCGATCCGGCAAGACGGTTTTCATCACATCACTGGTCGCAAACCTGCTGGATCAGGGGCGTATGCCGCACCTGCTGGCCGCCAGCGAAGGACGGATCGCAGCCGCATACCTGCAACCACAACCCGACGACACCGTGCCACGCTTCGATTACGAGGCACATATGGGCGCGCTGACCGGCAACCCGCCCAGCTGGCCCGACAGCACACGCGCTGTCAGCGAATTGCGTGTGTCGCTCAGGGTCAAGCCAAACGGTTTGTTGGCGGGGTTGCAGGGTCCCCGGACCGTGCATCTCGATATCATCGATTATCCGGGCGAGTGGCTGTTGGACCTTGGGCTTCTCGATCAAAGCTATGAGCAGTGGTCAGATTCTGTGCTGGCGCGCCTTGAGAACCGCGATAGCGCTGCCGCGTTTCGTTCGGCGCTTACGTCGGTTGATGGTGCCTCCAAGCTGGACGAAATACAGGCCAAGGCACTGGCCGCCGCGTTCACCGAGTACCTGCACGCGGCCCGTGCCGAGGGCTACTATGACTGCACACCGGGTCGGTTCCTGCTGCCCGGTGACCTGGCCGGTTCCCCCGTGCTGACCTTTGCACCATTACCGCCCGGGGATACCCCCCGGCGGTCGCTGCGGCGCGAATTGGCACGGCGCTTTGAGGCATATAAGTCGCAGGTCGTGCGCCCGTTTTTCCGCGACCATTTTGCCCGCATCGACAGACAGGTTGTGCTGGTCGATGCGCTGGGTGCGATCCACAACGGTCCCGCCGCTGTTGTGGATATGCGCGCAGCCATGTCCGAAATTCTGTCGGCCTTCCGTCCCGGCAGGAATGCTTTCCTGAGCCAATTGTTTCGGGGCAAGCGGGTGGAGAAGATCCTGTTCGCCGCGACCAAGGCCGACCATCTGCATCACAGCCAACACGCCCGCTTGACAGCCATAATGGAGGCGTTGACACGTGAGGCACGAGACCGCGCGCGTTTTGCGGGGGCTGACACGCAGGCGCTTGCACTTGCCGCGCTGCGCGCCACAACCGAGGACACGGTGCAGCATGACGGAGATCCGCTCGATGTGGTCAGGGGCACATTGCTGGACACCGGCAAACAGGCGGCGTTCTACCCCGGCGCGTTGCCGGATGATCCGGCGCATATCCTGTCTCCGGCTGCAAACGGAGCGCAGGATTGGTTGGATGGTGACTACAAGGTGATGCGATTCGCACCAGCCCCGCTGACCTTGCGCCCAGGCGACGGTCCCCCCCATATCCGGCTCGACCGTGCGGCGCAGTTCCTTTTCGGAGATAAGTTGTGAACGCGTTTCTCCGACCGGCGCAGCCAACAGATGCGGGTGCCGTGGGTGCGATCCTGTCGGGTTTCATCGATGGCACAAACTGGATGCCACGCATCCACACCCGTGCGGAAGATCTGTCCTTTGCAGGGCACATGATCGAACAGGGCTGGGTGACCGTGGCTGAAAGAGGTGATCAAGTGTGTGCGTTTTGCGCTCGGAACGGGGCAGATGTGCATGCGCTTTATGTTGGCGAAGGCGCGCAGGGGCAGGGGGTTGGTGCAGACCTGCTGGCGCAGATGCAGCATGCGACGGACCATCTGACGCTCTGGACCTTTCAGGCAAATACCGGCGCGCAGCGGTTCTATCTGCGGCATGGCTTTGTCGAAATGGAACGTACGGGTGGCGCGCGCAATGACGAAGGTTTGCCTGACATCCGTTACGACTGGCACAAAGGGACGAAGTGATGGCTAAGGGCCCAGTACTGATCGAGATCGAGGATGAAGCGGCGCCCAAGGTTGCGGATGCCCCACCTGTGCCGGACATCGTTCCGTTGGCTGCCCCACGTGGCGAAGCCATGCAGAGTGTCGCGCGTGTGGCCGCTCGCAAACCATCGCGGATCGGGCGTTTGTTCTGTGGGCTGGCCGGTGCGTTGCTGACGGCAGTTCTTAGTGCGGCGGCGTGGGATTTCGTGACTGGATGGATCACCCGGGCGCCGATCGTGGGTTGGGCGTTTACGGGGCTGCTTTGCGCCTTTGTCCTCACCTTGCTTGTGATTTGTCTACGCGAACTGGCGGCTCTTCGACGGCTCACGCGGCTTGACGGGCTGCGCCACGCGGCAGCGCAGGCGATGGAACAGAACGATCTTCCGGCGGCCCGCACGGTGGTCGACCGGCTTGATACGTTGTACCGGGCCAGGCCGGATGCAGAGTGGGCGCGCGCCCGCTTGGCGGAGCTGCGCGGTGATCAGATGGATGCTGCCGGTTTGCTCAAACTGGCTGAAGATACGCTTGTGACCCCGTTGGACAAAGCCGCTGAGCGAGAGGTTGAAGCGGCCGCACGTCAGGTGGCAACGGTCACTGCGCTTGTTCCGATTGCGCTGGCAGACGTTGTCGCAGCGTTGACGGCCAATCTGCGGATGATCCGACGCGTTGCCGAGATTTACGGCGGGCGCGGTGGTTTGTTGGGCAGTTGGCGGCTGACCCGTGCAGTTATGGCTCATCTGGTTGCGACAGGTGCAGTCGCCGTCGGTGACGACATACTGGAGCCCCTGTTGGGTGGTTCAATTTTAGGCAAACTTTCGCGGCGATTTGGCGAGGGACTGGTAAATGGCGCCCTTACGGCCCGCGTTGGGGTCGCAGCCATGGAAGTGTGCCGACCACTGACCTATCTCCCCGGTGACAGGCCCAAGGCACGCCGCCTCGTGAAACAGGCACTTGGCGGCCTATTTCAAGGCCAGAGAGAAAAAGGAACCGACTGACGATGGAAACGTTTGCCCCCGACCTTGCCACGATGGTGCGCACACCGCTGACGGACGAACATGTCGATGCGCTGCGCCGTGTTGGAACCGTGATGGAGGTCAAGGCGGGCGAATACTTCCAACGGGCAGGTGAGCGTATCGACACCTTTCACTATCTTTTGTCAGGTGAAACGGAAGCGGTAAACTCGTCCAATGGCAAGCGGTACGGGAATGCAACGCTTGGCCCCGGCCAGTTCTTTGGAGAGTTGGCCTTTCTGAACGGAGGGCATGCCTTCATGGGGGGGCGCGCGGTGCAGGACACGCAGCTGTTGTGTGTGCTGCGCGATGACATGCTGAAACTCATGTCGGACATTCCCGAGATGTCGGACATCATTATCACTGTCTTTGCCGCGCGCCGTCGCCGCATGCTGGACATGTCCGAGGGCGGGCTGACCCTTGTCGGCGGGGAAGTGAATCGCGATGTGCGACGCATCGCCAGCTTTGCCTCGCGCAATCGCATTCCGTTTGTCGAGGTCGAGATTGACAGCACCGAAGGCAATGACCTTGCCAGCATGTGCAGCATTGATCGGACGCATCCGGCCGTGGTGTTTGCCAAGCATCAGGTGATTGATCCGCCCACGCCGCGTGGTGTGGCCGCCACGCTTGGCCTTGATATGAGCTTGCGCAAGGAAGACGTCTATGACGTGGCCATTGTAGGCGGTGGGCCTGCTGGCGTGGCCGCTGGAGTCTATGCCGGGGCAGAAGGATTGTGCGCCGTCGTGCTGGAAGACCTCGCAATCGGGGGGCAAGCAGGCACCTCAAGCCGGATCGAAAACTACATGGGCTTTCCCACCGGCATCTCCGGCGGCGATCTTGTGGGCCGGGGCGAACTGCAGGCGATGAAGTTCGGGACGCGTTTTGCCGTGCCAGTACGCGCGACGGAGTTGATGCAATGCGAAAAGCACCTGTTTCATATCAAGTTGGACAATGACGACTGGGTATCGGCCAAATCATTGGTGGTGGCGACTGGCGTGCAGTATCGCCGCCTGCCGCTTGAACGCCTGGAAGACCTGGAGGGCAACGGTGTCTACTATGCCGCCACCGATGTGGAGGCGCGCTATTGCAAAGACGCCGAAGTGGCTGTGATCGGCGGCGGCAATTCGGCGGGTCAGGCTGCCATGTTCCTGGCCCGGACGGCCAAGCATGTACATGTGCTGGTGCGTGGCGAGACCCTGTCGTCCTCGATGTCGGATTACCTGCTTCAACGCTTGGAAAGTCACCCGAGGATCACAATCCACCTATGCACCCAGGTCAAGGAACTGCACGGCGATGATCGGCTGGATGCCATCACCATCCATGATCGGCGCGGTGGTCAAAGCTGGCAGCTGAACACGAAAGCACTGTTTATCATGGTCGGGGCCGCGCCCAACACAAAATGGCTGTCCGATCTGGTCGAGTTGGACGATAGAGGGTTTGTCAAAACCGGACCGGATGTGGGTGCCGTCACCGGCTATGAAACCTCTCGCCCCGGCATTTTTGCGGTCGGTGACGTACGTGCCGGTTCAGTGAAACGGGTGGCGAGCGCCGTGGGCGAAGGATCGGTCGTGATGTCTGCCGTTTGGGCGCATATCGCGGACGACTGACGCAACCACGTGCCATGGTGGTGCAAGGCCGACCTGCAAAAGTCTGGAAATCCTTGCCTTTTGTCTCAGGTGACAGTGGTTTATCCTCGCGCGAAAGTGCGTGCGAGGGATGGATATGGAAGGGATACTTGTCCTTGGAGGATTGATAATCCTCGCGATTCCGATTGCGGTTATCTACCTCTTGGTTGCCGTCAGTGGCTTGCGCAAGCGGATCGTTGACCTCGAAAGTGCGCTGGCCGGACGGTCACCGGATGCGCCAATCCCGGCGAAGGCAACCACCGCACCGACGGGGACTTCGCCATGGGAGGCGTCCGAGAAAGTCGCCGAGCCGTCGGAGGCGGAGACCGCCGAACCCACGGAACCCGAGCCCAAGAAAGCCGAACCAGCCGCTGCGCGTGTGATTGCACAACGCAAGGCAGCGGAGCCGCCCAAGCCAACGGAACCTGCCGGACCAACGCCGTTGCAACGGTTCGGATCGTGGCTGACCGCCAACTGGTTCTATGCCGTATCTGCAGTCTCGCTGGCCCTGGCGGGGCTGTTTTTGGTGCAATACGGGATCGAAAACGACCTGTTCCCGCCAACCGCCCGCGTGCTTGCGGCCCTTGCCTTTGGCGGGGCGCTGATCGCCGGGGGCGAAGTGATCCGCCGCAGGTTCGGGGACAGCCCCGATGCGACCACGGCCTATATTCCATCGGTGTTTTCAGGGGCTGGGCTCGTGTCCCTGTTTGGCGGCATTGCCGCCGCGCGACTGCTCTATGAACTGATCGGGGTCGAGATCGCGTTTGCCGGTATGGCCGCGGTTGGGCTATTGGGTGTTGGATTGGGCTGGCTGAACGGTCCGCTTTTGGCCGCTGTCGGGGTCATCGGTGCGTTTACAGCCCCGCTTCTGGTGGGCAGCACGGTGCCTGCGACCCCCTGGCTGTACGTTTACTTTGGTGTCACCGCAGCCGTCGGACTGGGAATTGACACGATCCGACGCTGGGCTTGGGTGTCGGTGCTGAGTGTTGGTCTGGGCTTTGCCATGGGTTGGTTGACCGTTTTGAGCGGCAACGAGTCCATGGTGCTGGGGTTCCAGGTCTATGTCGCGATCCTCGCGGTCTTGGCGATCCTCGTTCCGGCGCGATCCTTCCGACCTGATCACGGCGGCACCCTTGTTTCGGCATTCCTGTTGGATCCAAAAGGTGACCGCCCGGCATTTCCAACACTGCTTGCGCTTGCAGCCGTGCTTGTCACATCCGGCTCAATGGGCTGGAGTGCCGGCGCGGGTGCCGAACCTTTCTGGATGGCTGTCGTCATCCTCGTGATCTTTGCGATCGCAATTGTGTACTGGACATTGTCCGCACCTGCGCTGCAGGAGTTGGTGTTGCTTCCGGTTGCGGCCGTCATTGCCGTGATCGCGATTGAAGGGGTTGAACTGGGGCCAGTCATTACCGCGTTCCTGGCCACCTACGACACAAATCCAGAGGCTGATTTCCCGCTTGCCGTCTCGCTTCTGTGGGGTGTTGGAATGGTGCTCAGTGCGGTTGCAGCGCAAAGAGTGATGCGCCCGGGCCTGTCCCTCGCCTGGGGGATGGGCGGTGCGTTGGTCGCGCCGGTTCTTGCGGTTGTACTCGAACTGACATGGAGGCCCGCCGAGACAATTGGTGCATATGCTTGGGCTCTTCATGCCATCGTTATGGCGGCCATGATGGTCAGCTTTGCCCTGCGTTTTGCCCGCGTGGACGCGCCGGATCGCACACGGACGTCCATATTTGTCTTGTCGGCGCTGGCGTCGATCACCTTCGCTCTCGTTTTGATCCTGTCACTGGCCGCGCTGACCGTTGCACTTGCCGTGACTGTACTGGTCGCCGCCTGGCTGGATCGGCAGTTCAAATTGCCACTCATGCAAGTGTTTATCGCCATTGGCGTTGCTGCGGTCGGTGCCCGTTTGGTCGGTGACCCGGGGCTGTTCTGGGCGCTGGATGCACCGCTTTGGGAAATGGTGCTGGCCTATGCCGGTTCACTGGCTGCCTTTGTCGCAGCAATGGTGTTGTTGCGCGGGATGGTACGAAAAACCGCAACCCTCATCTTGGACACAGCGGCGTGGTCGACCGGAGGGATGCTGGTGTCATTGCTGCTCATCCGCTTCCTCGATGACGTGCTGCCCGGCCACAACACCGACACCCATTGGGCCATGGGCCTGTTTGCGGTGATCTGGTTGGGCTTGATGCTGGTGCAGCTTCTGCGCATCGAAGGTTTGGGTGGTGTCCTTGCCTTTGTGCGCGGTGGGTTGGCGCTGGTGTTTGGCCTGATCGGCTTTGGCGCATTGGCGCTTGGTCTGACTCTTTTATCGCCACTTCTGAACACATGGGGTGATGACGTGTCGGGGCCACCGGTATTGAACACGTTGATCCCGGCCTATTTGCTTCCCGCACTTGTGCTGGCCTTTGGCGCTTGGCGCCTGCGGCATCGGTTGCTGCGCTGGGGGTTGGGAACCGTGGCGGTCGGCGTCGGCGTGTATTGGGCCTTTGCGACTGTGCGCCATCTTTGGCAAGGCGCGCAGGGTATGGATTTGGATCAGGGCTTTTTGCAGCCAGAACTGTACAGCTACACGGTAGCGATCCTGCTGACCGGCGCTGTGCTGTTCTATCAATCGCTTGCCCGCAACGCGACCGCCTTGCGTCGCGCCGGGTTGACCGTGATTGGTCTGGCGGTCGCCAAAGTGTTCCTGATCGACATTTCCGGGCTGGAAGGACTGACGCGCGTATTGTCCCTTGTGGTTCTGGGCCTGTCGCTGTCCGGCCTCGCGTGGCTCAATCGTTGGGCGCAGAGCAAGTCCGCACCCGTGGACTAGCGCAGCGGATCACCTTTCGGGAAGGCGGATAACAGTGTGCCGCACACCAGGTGGGACAGGATGCGTGGGACGGGCGGGATCATCGACACCGGAAACAACACTCTGTCACGCAGGACCGGCAGCCAACGGCTGTCGGACTGGTATTGTGGCGTGAAGGCCCAACTCATCGTCTGGTAAGCCCGCACATGCCAGCGCCTTGCCTTGGCATAGACGGGCAGGGCGGCTTCCGGCCCGTGCGCATCAATGGCTTGGGCCAGTGCATATGCGTCCAGCAACGCCATGTTGGCGCCTTGGCCCAGTTGCGGGCTGGCGCGATGGGCGGAATCCCCGATATGCACGACTCCGTGTCTGTAGGGCACCTTGAGTGTGCCATGCGCGTACCGCGCCATGGTCAGCTGATCGGGAACAGAAATCTGGTCGGCAAAGGCCGCAAAAGCGGGCCAAAGCCCGGATGCCTGGTCTTTCCACGCGTCCAGACCTGCAGCACGCCACGCGTCGTAGCCATCACTGGGCAAGGACCAGAAGATCGCCGCCATCGGCTCCGCTGCACCCGGCGGTACGCCAATGGGCAGCACGCCCACCATGTTGCTGGCCTTGCGGTAGGTCTGGCGCAGTTGATCCAATGGAAGCTTGGTTCCATCGGGCCAAGCCACGTTGGCCCACAACGCGCCGTAGGGCAGCTCGACAGAGCGGATGGGCGTCAAGGGAGAACGTGCACCAAGCGCGTCGATGACCAGATCGAAACCTGCCGCTTTCTCCCCGCCCTCAAGATCCAAATGTCCGCTGCCTGCACTGGTCACCTTGGCATCCAGGCGCATTGTCGTGCCTTCGGCGACGGCTCGGTCCCAAAGGGCCGAAAACAGGGCGTTGCGGTGCAGGGCAAGCCCGAAATTGTCGCCCTCGCGCCGGTCATACCAAACATCAAGCACACGCCGTCCGTTGTCCGCTTCATGGCCCAGCATCCGGGTCACGCGGTTGCCCGTCGCCATCACCTGATCGAGTACCCCGCAAGCCCCCAGAACCGCTTGCCCGACGGGTTGAATGACCAGCCCCGATCCAACGGGTTCAGGTGCTGCAAACTGGTCGAAAACAGTCACCTCGGCGCCGCGCTGACGCAGCAGGATGGCCGCAGCCAAACCGCCGATGCCGGCCCCCGCAATTGCGATATTCATGTCCCGTTCCGTTCTGACGCGTGTTTGCGTCACCCTAGGCAATTGCGCTTTGCGTGAAATGAGGCATCTTGGCCCACTGGACGCCTCGGCAGCCCGCGCCTATAAGGCCGCCATGATGCACACGATCATCATTCTGCGAATTATATCCCCGGCGCTCTGACCAACCACTGAGACGCCGGGTAAAGGTGCTTGAGACCACTCGCACCGCACCTCTCCGCTTTGCAAGATATACGACCGACAAAGGACGCCACCCATGTGCGCCGATACACCTGAATACAAACACACCCTGAACCTGCCCAAGACCGACTTCCCGATGCGCGCAGGCCTGCCCAAGCGCGAGCCCGGGTGGCTGGAGCGCTGGGCGCGGATCGGGGTCTATGACCGCCTGCGCGAGAAAGCCGACCTCGCCCGAAAGGGGGCCGGACAAGAAAAAGTGCGGGAGCCCTTCGCGCTGCATGATGGCCCGCCCTATGCGAACGGCCACCTGCATATCGGACACGCGTTAAACAAGACGATCAAGGACATGATCGTGCGCAGCCATCAGATGATGGGCCGCGATGCGCGCTACATCCCCGGTTGGGACTGCCACGGCTTGCCCATCGAATGGAAGATCGAGGAACAGTACCGCAAGAAGGGTCGGGACAAGGATCAGGTTCCGATCAACGAATTCCGTGCCGAGTGCCGGGACTTTGCCGCGGGCTGGGTTGATATCCAGCGCGAGGAGTTCAAGCGTCTGGGCATCACTGGTAATTGGGACGAACCCTACCTGACCATGGATTTCCATGCCGAACGCGTGATTGCTGAGGAATTCATGAAATTCCTGATGAATGGCACGCTCTATCAGGGATCGAAGCCCGTGATGTGGTCGCCGGTTGAGCAGACGGCGCTGGCCGAGGCCGAGGTCGAGTACCACGACAAGGACAGCTTCACGATTTGGGTGAAGTTCAAGGTAGTTGCAGCCAAAGACCTACCCGCAGTCACACTGGAAGACACCAAAGGGCATGTCGCGCCGCTGGGCGATCTTGAAGGCGCTCATGTGGTGATCTGGACCACAACGCCATGGACAATGCCGTCCAACAAAGCTGTCGTTTTTGGCCCTGACATCTCCTACGGCCTTTACGAAGTCACGGGCCGCCCCGAAGAATGCTGGGCGAATATCGGTGATCGCTACATCCTCGCCGACAACCTTGCCTCAGACGTTCTGGGCCGCGCACGGCTTGAGGACACGATGTACCGCCGCCTACGCGATGTGACGGCCGATGAGTTGAGCCAGGTACGGCTGACCCACCCTCTCAAAGGGGCTGAGGATGCAAACGGCGAATGGGATGATATCCGGGACTTCCGTGCCGCTGATTTTGTCACCGACACCGAAGGCACCGGTTTCGTACATTGCGCGCCGTCCCACGGGATGGACGAATACGAATTGTACCGTGAGCTGGGCATGCTCGAGCAGGTCATCACCTACAACGTAAACCCCGACGGGCGGTTCCGTGACGACCTGCCGTTCTTTGGTGGCAAGGCAATCCTGAAACCCAACGGGAAAGAGGGCAACGCCAACGCTGCCGTCATCGACAAGCTGGCCGAAGTGGGCGGGCTGTTGGCCCGTGGCAAGATCAAGCACAGCTACCCGCATTCCTGGCGGTCGAAAGCGCCGGTGATCTACCGCAACACACCGCAATGGTTTGCGGCCATCGACAAACCCGTGGGGGACGGGCAGGACACGCACGGCACGACGATCCGGGAACGTGCGCTGACCGAGATCGACAACGTCAACTGGACACCCAAATCAGGCCGCAACCGCCTGCACTCGATGATGGAGGCACGCCCCGACTGGGTGCTGTCGCGTCAACGCGCGTGGGGTGTGCCGCTGACCTGCTTCACCAAAAAGGGCGCGCTGCCCACGGATGACGATTTCCTGCTGCGCAACCCGCAGGTCAACCGCCGCATCACTTCCGCGTTCGAAGCGGAGGGCGCTGATGCGTGGTACGACGAGGATGCCAAGCAGCGTTTCCTCGAAGGGATCGTGAACCCTGACGATTACGAACAGGTGACGGACATCCTCGATGTGTGGTTCGACTCTGGCTCCACCCACGCCTTTGTTCTGCGCGACCGCGCGGACGGAACCGAGGATGGCGTGGCTGACGTGTATATGGAAGGCACCGACCAGCACCGGGGCTGGTTCCATTCTTCCCTGCTGCAATCGGTCGGCACAACGGGTCACGCGCCGTACCGCAACGTCGTCACACACGGCATGACGCTTGATGAAAAGGGCTTCAAGATGTCGAAGTCCATCGGCAACACCATCGTGCCCGAGGAAGTGGTCAAGCAATACGGTGCCGACATCCTGCGGCTCTGGGTGGCGCAAACGGATTACACTGCCGATCAGCGGATCGGGCCGGAGATCCTGAAAGGCGTGGCTGACAGCTATCGCCGCTTGCGCAACACGATGCGATTCATGCTGGGGTCACTGTCGGACTTTATCGAGGCAGATCGCACAGACCCCGCAGACATGCCGGAACTGGAGCGTTGGGTGCTGCACCGATTGGCAGAACTGGACCAGACTGTGCGCGAAGGCTACGCCGCATTCGATTTCCAGCGTGTGTTCTCATCCGTGTTCACCTTCGCGACCGTGGATCTGTCGGCATACTACTTCGATATCCGTAAGGACGCACTGTACTGTGACGGTGATACGCCCGAGCGACGTGCGGCGCGCACGGTGCTTGATCTGCTTTATCACCGGCTGACAACGTGGCTGGCGCCGATCCTCGTCTTCACGATGGAGGAAGTGTGGTTGGAGCGGTATCCGGGCGAGGACAGCTCGGTGCACCTGACAGACATTCCCGAAACGCCTGCCGCATGGCGCGACGAAGCGCTGGCCGCGAAATGGGCAGGTGTGCGTGGCGCGCGGCGCGTGGTGACGGCGGCATTGGAAATCCAGCGCACAGACAAAGTCATCGGCGCATCGCTTGAAGCAGCCCCGATTGTCTATGTCGAGGATGCGGACCTCGCTGAGTCACTGACCGCGTTGCCTTTTGCTGATATCTGCATCACGTCGCAAATCAGCGTGACAACGGACCCAGCGCCGTCAGACGCCTTCCGTTTGCCTGAAGTGCCTGGCGTGGCGGTGGTCTTTGCCAAAGCAGAAGGCGCGAAATGCGCCCGCTGCTGGAAAGTGCTGCCGGACGTGGGCTTGCATGTGCACGCAGGTGTCTGCGGAAGGTGTGACGACGCTCTGACATAGGCGAAAAGCACTGCGCGACGGCTGTTCGCTGATCTGCATTGGATTTTCATGACAGTTTCGGACACAGGGAAAGCTCACTGTGTCCGTAGAAGCGCGCGGGTCTTTGCAGGTTTTCGCGGCTCGTGACCCAGAGGTCCTATCTACCCGCTGACAGGCAGAACAAAGCGCCAGCGGGGTCACGGATCAGATACCAACACTCCCCCGTGCTTCTGAAAACCAGCTTCGAAAGCTGGCTTGCACCCAATACTCCGGCCTCTCGCAGCACGGTCGCAGTGTCGATCACGTTGATGCAAGGCACCCACAACGCTTGCGCACCCGTTGGGAACGTTCCCGGCAGATGATGTGCAACGGTTTGGCCGGACTGTGTCGAGATCACGGCACCTCTCCCTGTCAAATCGTGCGGTGGGCTCACCGACCAGCCAAAGACTGCTGAATAGAACGGCGTCGGGAACTCGGGCGCGCCGGAAAGATAGACTTCGTTGCCGAACTGTCGTGTTGGTGTCGGAAACGCGTGCTGGGATTGAGAGATGCCGATCAGGGCGCCCAACGGATCGCGCACAAGCCCATTTCGACCGACACCGGGAACGTCAAAGGGCGGGCGAACTACTTCACCCCCCAAGCGTTCCGCGCGCCTGGCGGCCGCATCCACATCCGGCACCTCGATATAGGCAATCCAACCGTCAGGCATGCCCTTGGAGGTTTCGATAAAGCCAGCACCGGCTTCATCCGCCAATGTGGCCAGAACAAAGTCCATCTCTCCGCCACCCCAGACAAAATCCGTGGCATGCTCGACCACAAAGGACCACCCGGCGACGCGTTCATAAAAGGTCATTGAACGTTGCCGGTCAGCCGAAAAGAGATCGTGCCAGACAATTTGACCAGACTTGTCATCTGACATCCAACTACCTCCTCTTGCTTTTCTGCTTCGTGATCTCGCGCACCATCTTTCCGAATGCCTTGTCCTTCGCGCGGCGCTCGGACAGGCTGGCCGAATTGAACGCATCTTCGGCCAATAGTTTGCGCCACCGCCCAAGCCGCGCGGCATCGATCCTTTTGTTTTCTATCGCTTGCAGCACGGCACATCCGGGTTCTGTTTCGTGTTTGCAATCGTTGAACCGGCATTGCGTGGCCAGATCGTCGATGTCCGAGAACAGGTCCTGAATGCCCGATGCTGCGTCAGTCAGTTGCAATTCACGCATGCCCGGGGTGTCCAGAACCAGACAACCGTCCGGCGTTGCGAAGAGTTGGCGCCGCGTTGTCGTATGCCGCCCCTTCGCATCATCGTCCCGGATGGATTGCGTCTCGAGCGTTTCGGTACCCAAAAGCGCGTTGGTCAGGGTCGACTTGCCGACGCCGGATGATCCCAAGAACGCGACGGTCGCCCCCGGCTTGCACCAGTCTGCCAGTTTTGACTGCGGCGCGTCGCCTGTTGCGTCTAACGCAACAACGGCCACGTCTGGGGAAACTGCGCGTGCTGCGTCGATGTAGTGTTGGTGATCGGGCGCAAGGTCGGTTTTGGTGACAACGATAACCGGCGTGATCTGTGCCTCGAAGGCAAGCGCGATGTATCTTTCAAGCCGTGCAACATTGAAATCCTGATTGCACGAGGTGACGACAAACGCCGTGTCAACATTTGCCGCGATCAGCTGTTCGCGGCGATCTGTCCCGGGAGCACGCCGCTTGATCAGGCTCTTGCGTCGTAGGACCCGACTGGATTTTGGTTGATCGTGGTCAAACATCAGCCAGTCACCAACGGTGATGCCTTCGGTGGGTGGCATGACTTCGTCGAGACCGTCCCCGAGAACATGCAACGCGTTTCGGTGGACTTCGACGACGCGAACAGGAGGGGTCTGCGTCAACTCGTCGACGTCTGTTTGTTGGGCGAAAAAGGGCTGCCAGCCAAGAGCGGTAAGAGGGGGCAAGGCGCGCTCTTGGGCTTTCAGGTCGGACGATGGGGGGAAAAACTGTGAATAGTCACGTGTCATTGTGAGGAAGTTCCATGTCTTGATCATGCGGGGCATGAATTCAAAGGGTAAGGGAAAAAGACGCGCAAACATCCAATGCTGTCCGTCAGAGGCTGACGAAACAAGATGGTTGCTGATTATTGCGCTGGGAGGACTGCTGCCTCCCCACCTTACCGGGACATAAACTCTCCACTTCGATGCCGTAGACTTACGCGGCCACAACCGGTTTTTCAACTGTCTGGATGGACGGCGAATTGTGGTTGGGTTGGCACGGCTGATGGTTGCCTACCAGGAACGACACTGTGATGGGACGAAGCGGATCTCGGGAAGGTCGGCGGGATGTTCTGGACGCAGAATGGTGAAGCCCTCCGTTCCCAAGGGCTATGGAACCCCATCAGATGACCACTTTAGCGCGAAATTCGGCTGTCAGCGTTGCGTGTTGTGTCACGGTCTTGCGTTATTTATAATATTTTCAATGTGTTACACGTGTAGTTTCGACATGCAAAAAACGCAAACCACATATGACTTTTCACCGCTTGTAGGGTGTTTTTTTCGCGCCTAAATGAGCATCACAACGCTGACAAGATCAGCATAAACTATCGAAAAAAGGACTGCTGCAATGGCTGCTTTCGACACCACCCGCCCCGCATATGGCGCTGCACCTGTTGCAGGCCAATTCTCCGGTTTGTTTTCCAAATTGGTTGCCCAAGTGGCTGCCTGGAACCATGCCCGCTTGACCCGCAACGCCCTGAACGCCCTGACTGACCGTGAGCTTGAAGACATCGGTCTGGTCCGTGGCGACATCGATGACGTGGCAAACCGCCACTAAGACGTTCCAATCCTCCCCTTTGGACGCGCTCTTACAAGAGCGAAAGCCGCGGGCCTGAGAGCAGGCACCGCGGCTTTTCTTTTGGAGGGGCCGTTTGGGTCAGTCTATGAAGGGTTCAAGAAAGCCTGCAGCAAACTGTGTCACCGGGTCAATCTGCATCAGATGAGAGCTGAACTGTTCCAGATGACCGCCTTGCTGCAACTTTGCAACGCGCTCGTTATACGTGATGTCTCCCAAAGAGGCGAGCATCAGGCCCTTGAAAACAAAGAATCCGGTCACGAGCGCGAGCAGACCTCTGATCGGGAAACCGCGACCCAGACGGCGCTTGGGCTTGAGGACGATCAGTCCGTCGCCTCGTAGTGTAGTGGTGTACCCGTTCCCCAAGGCCGCGTGTTTGCGGCCAAGTGTGGTCAGTCTGTGTTCAAAGCTTTGGCGAGTTTCAACCATAGCAGCCTCGTTACGTCGAAATGGCCCCCACCTATTTCGGCATGTAAGGTGCGACTGAATTGTGGCGAAATCTGGGCAAATGCGTCAAAAGCCGCTAAAAATTCTGACAAATCATGGCTTTTTGCACAGGGTGAGGGTGGTCCACTCTCCAATCTCTTCCCTATGTGCCAGACTGTTTCCCTGCCCGATATAGTGCGCAGCGACGTCGTCCGCCTGTTCATTGAGGATTCCCGACAGAATCGCATAGCCACCTGGGGTGAGGCGGGCGCTTAGATCCGGCGCCAATGCGATCAGCGGCCCCTTGAGGATATTGGCAAAGATCAGGTCAAATGGGCCGGAAAGGTCCGCGTGATCAAAGCCTGCCGATTCCGCCAGTTTGACCCTGGCCTGCATTCCGTTGGCCTCCAGGTTGGCTCGCGCCACATCCACCGCCTGCGCATCAATGTCGCTGGCAATGACATCCGCGTCCCAGATCGCGGCAGCGCCCATGGCGAGTACAGCGGTACCGCAGCCAATATCAGCCACGCGATCCGCCTCAAATCCATCGTCTGCCAAGCGATCCAACGCTTTCAGGCAGCCCAAGGTCGTCCCGTGGTGCCCGGTCCCAAAGGCCATCGCCGCCTCGATCAACAAGGCGTGCTTTCCCGCGGGCACCTTGTCAGCGTCGTGCGAGCCGTAGACGAAGAAGCGACCGGCCTCGACCGGTGCCAACTCGCGCTTCACATGGGCCACCCAATCAGTTTCCGGTAGTTCCGAAACCGAGAACGGTTTCGCGCCTAGGGCCGTGGTGAGCAAAAGGAGTGCGGTGTCATCCGGCTGGTCCGTGAAATAGGCGCCCACTTCCCAAAGCCCGCTGCCATCTTCGACCTCGAATACACCAATGCCAGTTGGCTCGGGCATCATGTTATCGAGGGCGGCGCCAAGCGCTTCCGCCTGTGCCTTGCCTTCCAGCGTCGTAAGGGCGGTCCATGTGGTCATGTCAGTCTCCGTATGTTGCCGGAGCCTTAGCGCCCACAAGGTTAAGCAGCAAGTGGCGCGCTATTCCGCCGGGGCAGGCAGCTTGGCGCCCAGCCGGGTTTCATGGCCCGGCACCGGGTGGCGCGGAATGAGCAGGGCAAGGCACAGAGACGTTGCAGCCATGCCCGCAGCCAGCAGAAACACAGCCCCGGGTGAGAACAGCCACAACAGGCCCAATGGCACCGGCAGACCCACGGCAGCGATATGGTTGATCGTAAAGGCCACAGCAGCCGTCGGCGCGATGTCCGCCGGGTCCGCGATCTTTTGGAAATAGGTTTTGAGTGCCAACGCCAACCCGAAAAAGATGTGGTCCAGCACATAGAGAGCGGCGGCAATCATCAATCCCCAACCCATGAAATAGACACCGCCATAGGCCAGAAACACGCAGACAAGGCCAGTGTACTCAAATACGAGCGCTTTTTGCTCACCAAAGCGGGCCACGATGCGCCCCAGAACCGGTGCGACCAGGATGTTGACCATCAGGTTGATGAGGTAGAGCGCGGTCAACTCATGCACCTGGAAGCCGAATTTTTCGACCATCATGAAGCCCGCAAAGACCATGAAGATCTGCCGCCGTGCCCCCGACATGAATTGCAGGGCGTAGTACAGCCAGTATCGCTTGCGCAGCACAAAGGTTTTTAGTTGCGGGGTAGGGGCCTCGAACTGGGGATAGGCCAGCATGGCAAAGACCGCGATGGCAGCCGTGATGCCGCCGCCGACCATGTAGACAACGTTGTAAGTCAGCCCAAGCGGTTCCCACAGGACCATGATGATGAAGTAAACAAGGAACGTGGCCGTAGACCCGGCAGCGAGCAGCCAGCCCAGCATCTGCGGGGCGCGGTCCTTGGGCAGCCACTGCAATTGCAGCGACTGGTTTACCGTTTCGTAGTAGTGAAAGCCGACCGAACTGATGAAGGTCAGCGCCAGAATGCCACCCATTTGCGGGAACTGCGCCGTCAGGGCCGTTGCCACACCCAGCATCACAAGTGACATCAATCCAAGCACCTGTTCGCGCATGAACATGATGACAACGATGACACCGACGGCCAGAAAGCCAGGAATTTCGCGGATGGCATGCAGCAGGCCGATATCGGCCCCGTCAAAGTTGGCGGCATCCACGACAAAGTTGTTCAGCAGCGCTAGCCAGACGGAAAACCCGATGGGCATGGCAAACGCCATCAGGAACAAAAGCGCAATGGGCCGCCGCCAAACGGGCAGAGTGCCTGCGTCGTCAAGGGTGATGTACTGAGCCATGACTTGCCCTTACGCCTTTTGCACGGTCTTGGCGAGGGCACGGTATGTGCGAGAAAGCACATGTGTTTTCCACCAAGCTGTCACAGGATATGCCATGGGCATGGGCAAACGAAACTATCTGATCGAGGGTGTCTCGGGCAGCGGCAAAACGTCGGTGTGCCACGAACTGCGCCGGCGCGGATATCATGCGATTGACGGCGACAGAGAGTTGATCCCTGACGAAACACCTCAACAGCAGCCCTCGTTGGCCGAAGTCGGTCCAGTGGGAAGTGTCAAGCGCGCGGCATGGATGCACAGCCAGCATGTGTGGGATGTGGACAAGGTCAGGTCACAAGTCGCTTCCAGACGTTCCGAAATGTCCTTTTTCTGCGGTGGCTCCCGGAACTATGCCGATGTCATCCATTTGTTTGATGCAGTCTTTGTGTTGGACGTGGATCAGGAAACACTGAGACGACGGCTCGCGCTACGCGGCCACAACGTGTTCGGCGGGCGGGCAGAGGAGCAGGAGTTCATCCTGACCCTCCACACAACGAAACAGAACATTCCCACGCAAGGTACGGTCATCGATGCCACCGAGACGCTTGATGACGTCGTGGATCAAATCCTTGCGCATTGCGTTTAAGAAGTGCACTCACAGATTGGTTGGACTTTTTGCGCCATAGAACAGCGCACGGCACTTACATCGCGGCCGCAAGCCCTAAGCTTGCTTCAATCACTCTTCAACATCCCAACCCAGTACCTTTGCCATGTTGAAATCTGCGATCTGTTCGAACACAGTTGGGTAAGGCCTTGCTCGGGCCTCCACCCTCCGCCTGGGAAGCATCTGTCATGTAGAGCGAAGTGATTTAACCTGTCTCGTTCGAGCGCATGCATAAGGAGGGATTGCAGAAGTGGCTCGAAAGAGGAGGACACAAATGCATCTCTCTGCGCCCATCTATCACTTGAAACGACAGGCCAAGCTGTTGGCCCGGCAAACTGGTATGCCGTTGCACAGAGCGCTGGACCAGATCGCGATTGCGGAAGGCTTCCAAAGCTGGGGGCATCTTGCATCTTCGGCATCGGCAAGGTTCCCCGCTGATTTCGTTTTGTCGCAGCTCCAGCCAGGCGACCTTGTTCTGATTGGTGCAAGGCCTGGTCAGGGCAAAACGCTTCTGGGGCTGGAATTGGCTTCCAAGGCGGCAACTGTGAACAGGCAAGGGTTCTTCTTTACCCTGGACTACCACGTGCGGGACGTCGCAGATCGGTTCGCAGATCTGCGCATTGACCTGATGTCCGCGCAGAAAACCGTGGAAGTGGATACGTCGGATGAAGTATCTTCCGACTATGTCATCGGTCGACTGAAGCATTTCGACAAACCGGTGATGGCCGTGATCGACTACCTTCAACTCCTTGACCAAAGACGCACAAATCCAACCCTGCAGGACCAGATCACGTCTCTGCGGACCTATGTGAAGGCGACTGATGCGATATGTGTGGTGATCTCGCAAGTGAACCGAGCATTTGACCTGAGCGACAAGTCCATGCCCGATCTGTCAGATGTTCGTCTGCCCAATCCGCTTGATCTGTCGGCCTTCGACAAGATCTGCTTCCTGCACAATGGCAAGCTTCAGGTTGATCAGGCAGCGTAGCGGAAATGCAAGGGACGGCGCGGGCATTCTGCGGATGTCCGCGCTGCCCGATACCGCACTAAACCCCGCTGTTGCGAACCGTCGACCCGGGGATCAGGCGAAAGCCGATATCGGTGCAGGTCGGTACCGGCTCGTCAGTCAGACGTCCCATCATCATCTCGGCCGCTTTCTGACCGAGCTTTAGATGTGACACGTGGCAGGACGTGAGGCGTCGGTTCATCACGGATGCAATGGGTAGGTCACCCCATCCTGCAATGCCAATGTCGTCCGGCACTGACAGGCCCTTGGCCGCGCAATACTGCAAACCGCCAAAGGCCATCGCGTCGTTCTGATAAAAGATGCACTCGATATCGCGGGCGGCGGCCAGCAACTGCTCTGTTCCGTAAAAGCCCGGATAGTAGGTGGCGGTATCATGCAGGCAAAGCTGCTTCACGACTGCGCCGCCCGCCCCCTCAACCGCCTTGCAGAAGCCGCTAAGCCGCTCTGTCGCCGCATTTGCCGTATCATGCGACGTCCCGACATAGCCGATGTTCTGATAGCCAAGCGATGTCAGATACCGCCCCATATCAAACCCGCTGTCGAAGTGATTGATGCCCACGCTCATGTCGAGGGGGCTCGAGTTCAAATCCCAAATCTCAACCACGGGAATGCCCGCATTCCGCAGCATGTCCATGGCGCGGGGCGAATGGTAGCGGCCGGTCAGAATGAGGCCCGCTGGTTGCCAGGACAAAACCGTCCTGATCCAGTTTTCTTCCTCTTGTTGGGTGTGCTGCGTGAGGCCCAGAACGGATTGGTATCCAAACGTCCCCAGCTTGCGATCGATCCCTTCGAGCACCTGGGCAAAAACCTCGTTCCCCAGATCCGGGATCGATACACCGATGAAGGTCGAGTTCTGATCGCCCGCAAACACGGTCGCCAAACGATTCGGCAGGTAGCCAAGGACGTCCACCTGCTCCATCACCTTGACTCGGGTTTTTTCCGAATACCCACCCTCACCACGCAAAACCCGGCTGGCTGTCATTTTCGACACGCCTGCGGCTCGAGCAACCTCAGACAGGCTTACTTTATTGTTCTTACTGCTTTTTTCCACGTTTCACGCCATCTTACGTTACGGGTAACTTGGGCCTTGACAGAGCCTGTGCTCTGACCTGATGCTAGCGGAATGTTACGGGTAACTCAACGGGGAGGTTGGGGCCCGTCGCCCCGGAGGAGACGCCATGCCAGACCTGCAGACAGGTTTGTTTTTCGACAGCATCGACAAGCATTTTGGCGGCACCTATGCGCTCAAGGATGTTTCGTTGACTGTGGCTCGAGGCGAGATTGTTGCCCTTCTGGGTGAGAACGGCGCAGGCAAGTCGACGCTGATCAAAGTGCTGGGTGGAATACATACGGCAGACGCTGGCCGCGTGCTGATCGATGGTCAACCGTACCAGCACAAACCGGCTGGGTTTGGCGAGCGGCAGAAGGTGGCCTTTATCCACCAGGACCTGGGCCTGATCGAGTGGATGACGGTGGCGGAGAACATTGGTTTGGCTCTCGGCTTCTCTCGCAAGAATGGGCTGATCCGCTGGAAGGATGTCGAACATTTTGCCGTGGAAGCGCTCCGCAAGGTGGATGCCGAATTTGACCCGACAGCGCGTGTCGAAGATCTGACGCGCACCGAGAAATCGCTGGTGGCGATTGCCCGTGCGCTGGCCGTGGACAGCGAGTTTCTGGTTTTGGACGAACCTACTGCCTCGCTTCCCGCGGACGAAGTGGAACGCTTGTTCGCGGCTATTCGGCCATTGCGCGAAAAGGGCGTCGGGATGATCTATGTGTCCCACCGTTTGGATGAGATTTTCCAGATCGCGGACCGTGTGGCTGTGCTCCGCGATGGCGCGATGGTGGGCGTGCGCAGCATCGACCACACAACGCCCGAAGAGCTGGTGCAGAAGATCGTCGGGCGCAAAACCCGCGAGACCGTCAAGGCGACCGATGCGATCGGCGACGCGGTTCTGTCCCTGCGCAACTTCGAAGTGGCCGGGATGCAGAAACTGGATTTTGATCTGCAGAAGAACGAGGTTTTGGGCCTTGTTGGCCTGCGCGGGGCAGGGCACGAGGCGATCTCGCGCGCGCTTTTTGGGTTGCTGCCCTTCGACGGAGAGGTGACGCTGGGTGGCGTTCAACCCGACCTGTCAAACCCGCAGAAGGCGCTGCATTCCGGTGTTGGCCTGGTCGCCAAGGACCGAACCGAAGAGTCCGTCGCCATGAGCCTGTCGATCCGGGAAAACACCTTTCTCAACCCTGATGGCATTGGCCGGAAGCTGCTGAACATGCTGTCACCCCGGGTCGAAGCCGAACAGGCCGCCATCATCGGGGCCGAGTTGGGTCTGTCGCCCAATGACCCGACCCTCGCGATCGAGGCGCTGTCGGGCGGCAACCAACAGAAGGTCGTCATTGGCCGCTGGCTCGCCACCAAGCGCAAGCTTCTGATCTGCGAAGATCCGACAGCGGGTGTGGATGTCGGGGCCAAATCCGAAATCTACGCCCTGCTCAATCGCGCCCTCGGGGACGGTGTTGCGATCCTGATCATGTCCACCGATTTCGAAGAGATCGCCACGATTTGCCATCGGGCCATCGTCTTCAGCCAGGGGGCGATTGTCGATGAACTCAGCGGCACGCGGCTGACAACTGAAAACCTGATCCAGTCGGCCTCGGCCGGGAATATCAAGACAGAAGGGAGCGGTGCGAATGCAGTCGCTTGAATCCAGCGCACTCGAGCCGACCAAAGCCGAACTCAAAGGACTGCCCATGGGCAAGCGTTTGATGCGGTTCCTGCCGGTCTATGGTCTGGTCATTCTGACCGTGTTCCTGATCGGCCTGTTCTCGGTTCTGTTGCCCAACACCTTCCCGACGATGCTGAACCTGCGGTCCATCATTTCCGACAAGGCGATCATCGCGCTGTTGTCGCTGGGGGCCATGATCCCCATGGCAGCGGGGCGGATCGACCTGACCGTTGGGTACGGGATCGTGCTGTGGCACATCCTCGCCATCAGTATGCAGACCATGCTGGGGCTTCCCTGGCCGATGGCCGTGGCGATTGTGCTGCTTTTGGGCGCGTTGACCGGGTTCCTGAATGGGTTGCTGGTTGAGGTTGCCAAGATTGACAGCTTCATCGCGACACTTGGCACTGGGACAGTCCTCTATGCCTTGGCGCTCTGGCACACGGGTGGTCGGCAAATGGTCGGGCTGTTGCCGGATGGTTTCTACGCCTTGAACACCACTTTTGTGTTCGGCCTGCCGATCACGGCTTACTACCTGATGGTCATCACGGTCGTGATGTGGATCGTGCTCGAATACACGCCAGTCGGACGATACCTCTACGCAATCGGCGCGAACCAAAGGGCCGCGCAACTGAACGGCATTCCCACCCGCAAATATGTGATCGGTGCATTCGTTGCCTCGGGCACCATGACCGCGCTGGCCGGTGTGCTGTTGGCGGCAAAGCTGCGGATCGGTCAGGCGTCGGTGGGGCTCGAGTTCCTGCTGCCTGCGCTTGTGGGCGCGTTCCTCGGCTCAACAACAATCAAACCTGGCCGGGTCAACGTTTGGGGCACCGTGGTGGGTGTTGTCATCCTCGCCGTGGGCATTTCAGGCATTCAACAATTCGGCGGATCCTTCTGGGTCGAACCGCTGTTCAACGGAGTAACCCTGCTGGTTGCCATCGGCATCGCAGGATACGCGCAGCGCAAAAAAGGTGCAGACAAGCGCTGAGCACGAAATTGCAAAGGGAGGAAACTATGCAAAAACGTACATTCATGGCCGGACTGCTGGCCACGACAATGATGACAGCCGTACCAGCCCTGGCGGCGGAATGGGACGGTCCAACAACCGGACCTGCTGCGGCTGACGGAAAGTCCATCGTCGTCGTCGCGGGCGACCTGAAAAACGGCGGCATACTTGGTGTCACCACGGGTGTCGAGGAAGCCGCAGCCAAGATCGGCTGGGAAGTCCGCGTGCTGGACGGCGCAGGCTCCATTCAGGGCCGGACAGCGGCGATTGGTCAGGCGCTGGCATTGAAGGCGGATGGCATTATCATCAACGGCTTTGACGCTGTCGAACAGCAAGCCGCGCTTGAAGGCGTCGTCGATGCAGGCGTGCCAATGGTTGCCTGGCACTCCGGCCCCGTTATCGGCTGTGACGCACCGGGTGGTATTTTCGCCAACGTGTCCACCGACGCGATGACCGTGTCCGAAGTGGCCGCTGAATGGGCCATCGACGATGCCAAGGCACAGGGCGAAGAGATTGGCGTCGTGATCTTTACCGACAGCACGTACCAGATCGCCATCGACAAGGCCGACCGGCTGAAAGAGACGGTCGAGGCTGCGGGTGGCAAAGTTCTGGAATACGTGGATACGCCGATTGCGGACACATCGACCCGCATGGGCCCCCTGACGACGTCGCTGTTGCAGAAATACGGTGAAAGCTGGACCCACGCGCTGGCGATCAACGACCTGTATTTCGACTTCATGGGCCCATCACTGGCCGCTGCAGGTTTGGCTCCTGACGCTGGTCCACTTGCCGGTTCTGCGGGTGACGGCTCCGAAGCGGCGTTCCAGCGCATCCGGTCCAACGGCTATCAGGCCATTACCGTGGCCGAGCCGCTGAACCTGCAAGGCTGGCAGTTGGTGGACGAGCTGAACCGCGCCATCCAGGGCGAGGCATGCTCGGGCTATGTCACGTCACCTGCGCTGGTCACACCCGAAGGGCTGGCCAAGCTGGGCGACAGCAACCAGTTCGATCCGGACATCCCCTACCGCGACGCCTACGCCGCGATCTGGGGCAAATAGTTCTCCCCGCGGGGTCGGGCGGCAAGGTCTGGCCCCGCACCTTAATCCGAATAGCAAGGGCACGTGCGCCGCCCGATCTATCCGAGCCACCGGAGGAAAGAGATATGGCTGATACGCCACTCGTGCAGATGCGCGGGATAACCAAACGTTTCGGCGGCGTGACCGCGCTGCACAATGTCGACCTGGCCGCTTACGCAGGCGAAGTGTTGGCCATTGTCGGTGACAACGGCGCCGGGAAGTCGACCCTGATCAAGGTGTTGACGGGCGTCTACCAGCCGACCGAGGGCGACATCTATATCGACGGCGAAAAAGTCGAGTTTTCCAACCACGCCGACGCGGCAAGGGCGGGTATCGACGCCGTCTATCAAACGTTGGCATTGGCAGACCATCTCGATCCCGCTGCCAACATGTTCCTGGGCAATGAGCTGACCAAGAAAGTGTGCGGTATCACGGTGCTCGACAACAAAAAGATGCGGTCGGAAACCGAACGGGTGTTGATGGAACGTCTGGGAGTGCGTCTGAAATCGCTGGACGCGCCAACGGACAGCTTGTCCGGTGGTCAACGTCAGGCGGTCGCCATCGCACGCGCCGTCTACCATGAAGGGTTGCGGGTGCTGGTGATGGACGAACCCACGGCTGCCCTAGGTCCGCAGGAAACCGCACGGACACTCAAGCTGATCAAGGCTCTGAAAGCGCAAGGTCTCGCCGTGATCCTCATCAGTCACTCGCTGGATGACGTGTTCGAGGTCGCAGACCGTGTTCACGTACAGCGCCGTGGCCAATGCGTGGGCGTTGCCCTCACCGCTGAAAGTTCGACCCAGGAAGTGCTGGGCATGATCGTTGGTGCCAAGGAGGACGCCGCATGAACACCGCAGTTGATACAGACTACAAGCCACCGCTGAGCGAACGGCTTGAGCCTTACATGGCGGTCATTGCGCCACTGGCGATGATCATCGCCATCTTCCTGTTCATGGCCGTGGCGTCGCCGGATCGGTTTTACCGGATCAGCAATCTTGAGCTGATCCTGCAGGACGCGGCCCTATATATGCCTATGGCGATGGCGATGACCTTTGTCATCACCCAGCGCGGCATTGACCTGTCCGTCGGGTCGGTGGCCGTGTTGTCGGCCATCATCATGGCGTTTCTCGTCAAACAATACGGGTTTTCGATCTATGTCGGCATTCCGATTGCCCTGACCATTGGGGCGCTTCTGGGCCTCATCAACGGTCTGGTCATCACGCGCTTCAACGTGCCTGACCTGATTGGCACGCTGGCGATGGACTTGGTCTACAAGGGCTTGGCGCTCCTGTTGGCCAAAGGGCTGGTGCTGGCACGTTTCCCCGACATCCTGACAGAAATGGGCCGCGGTCAGACGCCGTTCTTCATCCCCACACCCGCGGTCATCGGCATTCTGACCATGGTGGCAGGCTACTACATCCTGCAACGCACCCACTTTGGCCGCTACACGGTCGCCATCGGCTCCAGCCCTGAATCCGCGGAGCTGACGGGCATCGGTGTGAAGCGGCACAAGGTCTATGCCTACGTTCTGTGCGGAGCATGCGCAGCCCTTGCAGGTCTAATGCTGACCGGCAAACAGAACGCCATTCAGGCGACTATGGCGCCCTTCTTCAACCTTCATGTCATCGCGGCGGTGGTTGTGGGAGGCACATCGCTCTTCGGTGGTCGCGCCTCGATCATTGGGTCGTTCTCGGGCGTGCTGCTGCTTGCCATGATGTTGAACGCGCTTGTGACATTGCGCATCGAGTTCTTCTGGCAGCCGGTGGCGTCTGGCTTCGTGATCATCAGCTCGGTCGCGCTGTACGCCTGGATCCAGAAGAAGGACCGTGATGGTGCAGGCGGCTGGTTCGCCGATCTCAAAACATCGGAAGGTCAGAAATTGGTGCGGTTTTCCGCGCTGCTGATTGGCACCCTGATAGCCCTTTTGGCTATCGGAGGTGTCTTCGCTGGGGATGTCGCACCAAGCGGATAAACCGGCCAATGCGGGGTGGCCAGGCCGAGGGTGCAGCCCCGACCTGGCCGATTTGGCCCCGCTCTCATTGCAAAGGGAGGAACCAAGATGAGATTTTTAGCAACCACAGCCCTCGTGGCAACAGCGATGACCGGAATGGCACTGGCCGATGGTCATGCAACCCTGCCGCTAAAGGAACTGCCGGACATCGCAGACCGCGACTACTGGGTGCCTGACGAGGTAAACGCCGAGGGCAAGCTGGAAGCGATGCAAGCCGTTGTCGGCGCGGAAGCGGTGAAGTTCAGCGGGTCGCAAGATGCACCTATTCAGATTGCACTGATCTACCCGTCGTCCGACACATCGGACTTCTGGGCACGCAACTATCTGGCGATGACCAAGCGTCTTGATCAACTGGGTATTCAGTACGAAACGACCGAGTTTGCATCCCGCCAGATCGAACACTCGCTGCAAACGACCTATGCCAACCAGGTGGTGCTGGACAAAGACATCTATGACTATGTCGTCTTTGGCCCGTCTGAACTGGCCATTCAGGGCGACAACATCGCGAAACTGGCCGCGGAAAAAGACGACCTGACCACCTATGTCTGGGCGTTCCACACCCCGCTGAAAGACCTCGCGCATCAGCCTGCAGC